>JACOYX010000025.1:41016-46163 GCA_016181585.1 Candidatus Sungiibacteriota bacterium
ACTTTGAGGCCTATCTGGAAGATAAGCCAAAAAGTTTTGAAGCTATTTTGGCAGAAATTCATCATTTGCAGGAGAAATGGTATTTGGCAGGAGACCCTTAAAATTCGGAATTTGTGATTTGTTGTTTGGTGCTTGAAATTTGGAATTTCCTTAATAAATTCTCATTTGCCGCGGCAAATGAGAATTTATTATTACAGCGTCGTCATCGAGGCTATGCCGTCGCCTTCTTCGAGCCGCATAATGCGAACTCCTTGTGTCGCTCGGCTTAAAGAAGGAACAGTGGCAAGCTCGGTGCGGATTACCTGCCCTTTTTTGGAAATGGCGATGAGTTCGGATTCTTCTTCTTCGTTCGGGATGCGGGCGCCAATCACATACCCCACTTTTGGCGTTACTTTTGCGGTTTTTATTCCAGAACCCCCGCGGCTTTGCTTTTTATACTGCTTCAGCGTTGTTTGCTTTCCATAACCGTTTTCCATAACAACCAAAAGCTTTATGTTTGGGTCCTTTATTTTTGTGTGTTCAATTACATCCATACCTACCACGATATCGTTATTTTTCACGCGGATAGCGGTCACTCCGGCGGCTTGGCGCCCCATGGCGCGCACATCTTTTTCGGAAAACCGAATGGATTGCCCTTTTTGGGTGACTAAAATAAGCTCATCCGATCCCGAAGTTGGTTTTGCCCAGCGAAGTTCGTCTCCGGTGTCGAGCGTGATGGCTATAAGCCCGGAGCGGCGCACCGATTCAAATGCCATAGCTTCCACTTTTTTTATAACCCCTTTTTTGGTGAGCATGACAATATATCCCTCGGGTTTTGATCCTTTTGCGGCCTTGGGAATCGCAAGAATAGAAGTAATTTGTTCTTCCTGGGTAAGCGAGAGAAAGTTGAATATCGCCTTGCCTTTGGCGACGCGGGTTCCTTCGGGGATTTCATAGGCGCGTACTTGATATACTTTGCCGGAGTTGGTGAAAAAGAGAAGCTCCGAGTGGGTGTTTGTGGCAAGCAGGTGCTCCACCACGTCTTCCTCCTTGGTTTCAATGCCGATAAGTCCTTTGCCGCCGCGCTTTTGCATGCGGTAGCTGTCCGGCTTGATACGCTTTATATATCCTCCGCGAGTCAAAACCACCACTACTTCTTCATCTGGGACCAAATCTTCTTCAGAAAACTCTTTTGGAGAGTTTTTTACGAGTTTGGTTTTGCGCTCATCGCCGTATTTGTCTTTTAATTCCACCAGTTCGTTTTTAATGACATCAAAAATTTTCCGCGGGTCCTTCAACAGCGCTTCCAAAGAGCGTGCGAGCGCCTGTTTTTCTTTCAATTCGTCCTCGATTTTCTGGCGTTCGAGTCCCGCAAGGGTCTGCAGGCGCATTTCGAGGATGGCGGTAGCTTGAATATCCGAGAACTCAAACTTTTTTACCAAGTTTTTGTGCGCTTCGTCGCGATTTTCCGAGCGGCGGATCGTCTGGATTACTTGATCGATGTGATCCAGCGCCTTTTTCAGGCCTTCGAGAATGTGAATTCTCTCGAGCGTTCGCGCGAGGTCGAATTTCGTGCGGCGGGTGACCACCACATTTCTATGCTTCACAAATTCCTCCAATATTTCCTTAACAGAAAGCACTTGCGGCTGTATGCCGTCTACCAGCGAAAGCATGTTTAAGTGAAAATTTTTTTCGAGATCGGTATGATTGTAGAGGTTGTTTAGCACTTTTTGCGGCTGGGCATCTTGTTTCAGATCAATTGCAATGCGCAGACCGTCTTTGTCCGATTCGTCGCGGATATCCCTTATGCCTTCGATCTTTTTATCGGTCACAAGCTCCGCCATACGCTGAATAAGTTCGGATTTATTTACCTGGTAGGGAATTTCGGTGATGATGATCTGATACCCCTTGCCTCCTTCCTCGATTTCCGCCTTGCCGCGGTTTAAAATTGCGCCTTTGCCGGAAGCATAGGTTGCACGGATCTCTTTTTCATTGAAAATAATACCGCCGGTGGGGAAATCCGGGCCTTTGATAAACTCCATCATATCTTCGGAAGTGGATTTTGGGTGGTCGATCAAGTGCACAATTGCGCTCACCACTTCGGTTAGGTTGTGCGGCGGTATATTAGTCGCCATACCGACCGCAATGCCGATAGTCCCGTTTAAAAGAAGATTGGGGACGAGAGAAGGCAAAACAGAGGGCTCGTCGCGGGTGCCGTCGTAGTTGGGCCGGAAATCCACCGTATCCTTTTCAATATCTCGAAGCATTTCCTCGGCAATTCGAGTCATGCGGGCTTCGGTATAGCGGGGAGCGGCCGCAGAATCTCCGTCAATACTGCCAAAATTGCCTTGGCCGTCTACCAAAGGATAGCGGAGCGAAAAATCTTGCGCCATGCGCACCAGCGAATCGTAGACCGCCATATCCCCGTGTGGATGGTATTTTCCCAAGCAGTCACCGACAATAGCCGCCGATTTGCGGAATTTGGCGCCTTGAGTGAGCCCCATTTGGTGCATGGTGTAAAGAATGCGGCGATGCACAGGCTTGAGGCCGTCGCGTATATCGGGAAGCGCGCGCGCGACAATAACCGACATAGCATAGTCGAGGTATGACTCGCGCATTTCGTCCGTTATTTCCCGTTGTTGTATTTTTCCTATGTCCACGGTAGTAATGCAAAAAATCAAAATGAAAATTGACGCTTCGGGCGTCATCCCGTCCCTATTTCCATCGGGATAAACTTGTGACCCGGTGAAAACAGGGCTCCAGCCGAGATCCAGTGAACCGGATCACGCTCGCCACGGCGGACGGGATGACACTCTCGTGTCAATTTTAACATTTTGCATTGTAACTTTTTATTTTGATCCCATGGCGTAGTATGGGACAGGCATTTACATTTTAATTTTTTACTCATTTATTGAGCGACTGTGCGTGTCAGCCACCGTTCCGATATATATCCCATCAGGCGAGTAAACCCGCTTTTGGTGTCTTTTATATACTCTCCTGCTATCAGTCCAAGCTGGGCGAAGCCGTGCTTTTCGCGCTGTATCAGGTTTTCGCTCATTATCATGCCTTTCAACGGCTCAAATGACTTTAAAAATCCCGCACCCGACGCGACAGGAGCAGAGGCCTGCTTTGAAGTATTGTCTTTATTTATAGGAGTCGGCGCAAATTTTGGTTCATTGACGGTACTTATGCGGGAAGTAATCGAAACACCTACCAGCGAGAATACAATAAGTCCTGTTGATATCAAAATGGCTTGCATCATGAAATATCTCTTCCGCTCCGGCATTGATTGTAGCCTGTATAAAAATGCGTTCATAGATTTCATGGGTCTCCTGCCGAATACCATTCGTTCCGAAAATGATGAATTTCTAGACAAAATTGCTGAACAAACCTTGAGGTCTATCTGGAAGATAAGCCAGGTTTTTGCCGCCCCAGTTTCTTTCAAAAATGGCTCCACTTCGTCAAGCTTCACATTAACTCCCGGAATTTTATAATGCATGGGAATTACTATTTTCGGTTCGATTTGTTTTACGATGTGCGCGGCGTCTTCCGCATCAATTGTATAGGTTCCCCCTATGGGGATCATTAAAATATCAATATCACCGAATGCCTCGAGCGTTTCATCCCGCATCTTTCCTTCTCCGAAATCCCCCATGTGGAGAATGGTGATATCTTCCATTTGTATCTCATACATAGTATTCACCCCTCGCTCTTTTCCCGAAGCGCTGTCATGAAATGTTTCGATGCCATGAACATAAACTCCCTTTACTTCATATTCACCCGCGCCTTTTATAACAAAAGGTTCTCCGCTCAAACTTTCGGCATTCGCATGGTCGTAGTGTTCGTGGGTAACCAGCGCCACGTCCGAGCGAAAACGCGGCGGTGTGAGGCCGAGTTCTTTGGAAAAAGGATCAATCGTGAGCACAAACTCCCCTGATTGTATTTTAAAGCATGATTGTCCGAGCCAAGTAATGACCATGAGAGCAGTATATCACTTCTAAAACAAAAATAAAAGCCCCGTAGGGCATATAAATATGAGTACGAGGCCGCGTTATATTAGACCTACTGCATAAAGATTTTCGTTACGAAAATCTTTATGCAGTAGGTCTATTTTCTAATTAGCTTAAAAATAAAACGCCGCGGTCTCCAAGAGACCGCGGGTTAACTGTTTTTTTCTATTTTGTATACCCAAAAAACCCACTCCTTACCTGGGTGGCCTGCTGATCACCCGGGCTGGAGACAAGGACGTCGCCCCAGAACGAGAACCCCGGAATCTGTCTCCGCAGGGGAAACAGATGCCGGACTCGAACCGATGACAACCCTTTGACTGTCACCAATCCCCATAAGTTTTTTGTCAATGCTTCTGCCTGAAGCGTTGAGTAGTTCATGTCACTGGGAAGAGTGACCAGAACCGAGGGGAACACTTTCCGCGTTCTCTTCCCAGCGTTGGAAAGAGTATAGGACACTACCATCCCTCCCCTTAAAAAATCGGCACGGACGTCGGAAATGGTAAAATCCGACCGACCGACGATGATTTTGCCGAGGTCAGTGTCATTGGTGCCGTCGAACCAAATCCCCTCGACATACGCAGTGAAAAAACCGTATGTCGAGTTTCCATACACGACAAGCACATGCTTGTCGGTCTTGGAAATGGGATTTCCTTCCCAATCCACATTAAATCCGAATCCACCATCATCTGGCGACACCTGCCCTTGCGAGCAATCTTGCCACCAGTTGGTGCCGTTAACGTACACCAACACCTTATCAGACGTACCGTCCCAAGGATCGTCGGCGTACTTCCAAAGTACGAGGTATGGCCACGCCTCCATCGGAAGCACGTGACCGTCTTGTCCGAGGACACGACCGACAACACCCGGCATACCGCAATCAATTGGCGGCGGGGGTGGACCGTCAGTCGCCGAAACTGCCGGCGTGGCGGCACACAACAGAACAAAACTCAGGGCAACGAACAACTTAAAATTCTTCATCTTCATATCTCCTCCTATTGAACTGAAAATTAAGGGCGTTTTTGCCAATTCCGGTAAAAACCGGAACCTCCTTGCCTCCTTTATCCTCCTTTTTTAAAATTTCAATGCAGGTTTTTATGCCCGCAACTTTATTAATTATATATTAAATTATACACTTTGTCAATATGCCCTGTGAAACGG
>JACOYX010000016.1:0-10987 GCA_016181585.1 Candidatus Sungiibacteriota bacterium
AAAAGAATCAGCCTATAAACGCACAAAAGACCCCGTTGCCGAGGCCCTTTAGCTCTAAAATCAGTGATCTTACGATCAATTACACTATAGCATAAGACAGGGAAAATTGTCCACAGGCAGTAAATATATGGAAATCGAATCGAAACAACAAATTCTGGAACGGCGGAAAGAGCTTGAGCAGGAGCTCGTGGATATGCTCAAAGAAACCGAGAGCGATTTTACTTTGGATCATGTCCGGGATGCTATTTATAACGAGGAAGACAACGACGACATGATGAAAGTTGTGGCTATGTTTGACCGGGGCGGAGACGCTTCGGAATTGAGTAATGTGCTCGAACTGGTAACCGATGCTTGGAATTACTTTCCGCACGAGGTACTTGGCGGCATCTCCCCGGCCGAGAAGTTGCTGGAGCATCAATCTCAATCACCTTTGTATGAATGTCCGGAATGCAAACTGAAGTATCGAGAAAAGAAATGGGCAAAAGCATGTGAGGCGTGGTGCCGTGAGCACAAGAGCTGTAATTTGGAAATAACCGCCCACGCTGAAAAATAAAACTATGAAAATCAACAACACATTCAAACTCATCATCGCCATTGTAGTTTCTGAGCTTGCCGGTATTATCGGCTCTGTGTTCACGACGCCGTCTATTGCCGGCTGGTATGCCGGAATCGTCAAACCAACTCTTAACCCTCCGGCGTGGGTATTCGGACCGGTCTGGACGACACTGTTTGCGCTTATGGGTATCGCGGCGTTTCTCATCTGGAAAAAGGGACTGGACCGCAGGGATGTAAAAATTGCTCTCGGCATATTCCTCGGCCAGCTGGTTTTGAATACTCTCTGGTCGATTATCTTTTTCGGCCTGCATTCTCCCGGCGGTGCGCTTATTGAGATCATATTCCTCTGGCTCGCCATCCTCGCCACAATCGTTGCATTTTATAAAATCTCCAAACCGGCCGCGTGGCTTCTGGTGCCATATATTCTTTGGGTCAGTTTTGCGATGTATTTAAACTATTCAATCTGGGTATTGAATTAAATTAAGCAAATGGTACAGAGTCATAAATGCTTAACATTCCAGAAGTTAAGCAAATCGCATTGGGCTCGTAATTTTGGGCAACGCGCTGGGTCAGGTTCTTAATCGGTATCAAACGTCTACCCCGGGGATTCACCCCCACACCAAATTAAAGCCATGTACTACACTTACGTTTTAAAAAGTAAAAAAGATTTACAGCTTTACATTGGCTCAACAAACGATCTTCGTAAAAGATTCAAAGAGCATAATGATGGTAAAGTTTTTTCAACGAAAGCTCGGCGGCCGTTTGAACTTGTCTATTACGAAGCTTACAAATCTGAAAAAGACGCGCGAAAAAGAGAAGCGAGCTTGAAATTAAGAAGCCGAGCTTTCACACAGTTGAAAAAACGAATTGAAGATAGTGTTAGCTAATTTGGTGTGGGGGCATGGCTCACCCCCGGGGCAAACCCGCCTTCGCCAGAGGCTACGGACGGGCAGGCAATCGGCCCCAGTAGCAGAGCAAGCTCGCTACGGGGTAAACAATTCCGGTGTGCCTTACACGTTCTCGTACTTGGCCAGCAGACTTTTCATCTGATCATGCATCACCGTCGGATACTTGTACTCTTTGATCCAGTCAAACGCTCGAAAGTCAGAGAGAAGGGCGAGCCAGTCAGTAAAAGATCTTGATGCTCTTGAACAAGAAGAATAATATGCTGACGCCAGAAATTACCGCTCCAGATGGCATCCCGCGATAGCGAGGAGATGAGGGTCAGGGCGTCCCTCCAGCATTTTACTAATTAAAACAATGAATACAAAGTTTACGAAAATAAGACAAAGAAGATAAATCGCAGTATTGCGGTTATTTTGTTTTGCCCTCGTAAGCTAATGGATAAACTGTCGGGATTCTACCCCGATCTTGGGAGTTCGAATCTTCCCGAGGGCATTTTTATTAATACCCGATTGTAATATACAATATTACTTGCATACCTTACTCAAATCTGCTATACTAGGAGTGTACTCGTAAAAACCTAAATGCAGTTCGTGCATGAAACGAACCGTTTATTTCTTCCCGATACATCGGGATAGGCAATCTGGGAAATCTGCGGGGAGCCAAATGAAATAAGCGACTAATCGCAAAGGCGGTTGGGAGATTTCATTCAGTTGAAAAGCTGGATTAAATCTCTTAACCGCTTTTTTGTTTTCGGTGGTCGGACGAAAACGAGAAGCGGCAAAGGTCGCAAATAAAATAACTTACAAATAAAACTATGGATAACACAAACATTGTAGAAAAAGCCCTTACGAAAGCAATAGAGCTTCACAAGGGACAAGTAAGAAAAGGTGATGCCAAAATTCCCTATGTCGTGCACCCGCTTGAGGTTGGTATTATTGTCGCACGATTTACAAACAGCCCAGAGCTTGTTTCCGCCGCCATCCTTCACGACACAGTGGAAGATTGCAAATATCCCATAGAGGATATTGAGGAAGAATTTGGTAGCGAGGTAAAAAATCTTGTATCATCTTTGACCGAAGACAAGGCGATAACTGATTGGACAGAACGAAAAGCAGAAAATCTTAAACGACTACGGCTAAACCAAGATGCCTACTTCATTAAAAGTGCAGACGCACTCGCAAATATGCGTTCACTTCTTGTGGCAATAAAGGAGGATGGGTCAATAGTATGGTCTCGATTCAACGCTCCAAAGGAAAAGAAAATGGAATACTTCAAAGTAATCCTTCAAGATACAGAAGAGTTTCTCCCCAAAAAATTTCTTGAAGAATATGTCTCGGCTCTTAAAGACCTTGAATACTCTGAATTTCTTGAGAAAAAAACAGCGATTGGTTTTGTTGCAAAAAAACTGTGCTTCGGGAAAAAATAGCTAAAATAAATGGTGAGTGGCAAGGTGGGGTAAGTTTGCGTTTTGCCCCTGTAGGTGATAATCTAAAATCACAATGCAATTACAATCGTTTATAAGATAAAAGCCGCCAAAAAAACAACCTCATCAGGTTGTGCTTCTTGGCGGTTTTTTATTTGTTCGCCCTCGTAACTCATCGGTAGAGTGCTGGTTTGAAAAGCCAGATGAGTTGGTTCAATTCCAACCGAGGGCACCACGCCATCGTAGCTCAGTGGATAGAGCGGGCGTTTTCTGAACGTAAGGTTTGGGGTTCAAATCCTGCCGAGGGCATTTACAACATTTATATAAAAATGGAAAAACAAAAACACCTTTTTCGGGTGTTTTTGAATTTTGTGGAGGGACGGCTATCCCCTAATATCGGTTTCCCGCAGGGGTACCCCTCATCTGTCATCACCTTTCGATGAAGCCCGCAGTAGCGCCTTTCTGACTTTCACAAAACAAATTACAGAGTTATTTAAGATCAGTATGACAAAATCACAATTAGCAAAAACGTTTGGGAAGACCGCCACCCTTCCATCCGAGCCAAGGGGGTTGAATCTTCCCTAAGCCCTTATGCCAGTTGAGAGCGGATTTTCTGCTCTTCAAAGAAATTGCCAATATAAGTATATATTATCCACAGGAGTGGCTCCCAATTTCTCATCTTGATATTATCGCGGCCAGCGGGGGCGCTCCCCTCATGGGGGATTTCTGGCGACAGTGGATACTTCTGCATGATATTGAAGGGACGCCCTAACCCTCATCTCCTCGCTTTCGCGGGATGCCAGCTGGAGCGGTAATTTCTGGCGTCAATATCAACTATTTTTAGTATATAACACTAAATAAATAATTGTCAAAGAATTGTATATATAGTGAGTAGCGGGGTGGGGTGAAAGTGGATATTGACAATAAAAGCCAACTTGCTATAATGGAATTACTAAACGTGGAAAGCATCCTAAATGGGTGCTTTTCGTTTTTTCTCGCTCATTTTGAGTCGCTCTCTAAGATATTGAAAATCTTTGAAATTACTACCCGCAAATTGTTTTATTTCTTTAGCTGTTCTCTCGCTTCTGCCCAATATAATCATATCTTTGCCATTGTCCTTGAGGTATTTCAACACTAGCAGGAAATCTCCATCTCCAGATAAAACAACTGCTCTATTAAAATTATCCTTCTCCTTCATAAGGTGAAAAGCCTTATCTACATCACAGTTTGCTTTTCTCTTGGTTGTTCCATCTTCTTGGTCATAGAGCTTAACCGGCTTCAAATATAATTTATAACCAAAACTATTGAGATGCGGATAAAAGCGAACTCTCTGTAAATGCCTGCCGATAAGCAGGAGTTCTGCCTCATTCAGTTTTGCTCCGTCATTGCTAATCAAGGTTTTAAGATGTTTTTCAAGCTCATTGAGCGGAATCGTCTCATTCTTTTGATAATTATACTCAAAATTATGTATTTCAACACCGCCAAAATAAAAAGCGCGGCTCACGCTATATTTCTCTTTTAAGTATCCCAAGAGTTTCTGATAATCTATTTTCCATCCTAAACTTTTCTCGCCACCATAAAAAAGATTTGAGGCATCTATAAAAGCGTAAGTCTTCATATCTACCGGTGTATAATTTTTTGATCAAAAATCAAACAATCAATATATAGTGAGTAGCGGGGTGGAGTAAGTTTATGCGTTTTAGTAAGCTCTTAAATCCGGAATGTAAATATACCCATTTTGCCTCTCAAAAATGGTTCTAACACGGTTCACGGTCCGGAGCATGGTAGGGCGGTAAATACAAACTGCCCCGTGCTCATGGGAACCGCCTTAATAAGGTGGTTTTTGGTTATACACAGGTCGGGATTTGACACGTTTTTTTCGCGGAACTATAATTGAAGCACTTGCATAATTACTTCAACACTAACATGTTAACCAAGAAACAAACAGCTGAAATCAAATCTACTTTAGTTACCGAGTCCACCGGCTTCCCTTTGGTATTCCAGGCACTTGGAGATTCCGGTCGATTTAATATTTTCAGGATGCTAATGGATAACCACGATATATGCGTCACTGATGTTGCCAATGTGTTCGATATCACCGTTTCAGCCGCATCCCAACAGTTGCGTGTTTTGGAACGTCTTGGGCTTGTGCTCAAAATGAGAATGGGACAGATGGTGTGCTATGAGGTAAACCTTGAGAACGCCATTGCGAAGCAGTTAGTTAAATTACTAAAAGAGTCGAATTTATCCCGTTAGAGGCCTATTAACTCTCTAACGGGGCAGATAAAATTTATTAACCAATTACAAAACATATGGCAAAAGTAACAATTTATACCACTCCGACCTGCGTGTACTGCAAGATGACAAAAGTGTTCTTCAAAGAGAACAATGTTCAGTATGAAGAAAAAGATGTATCAGCTGATCGCGCCGCAGCAGACGAGATGATCAAGAAATCCGGTCAGATGGGCGTGCCTGTTATTGATGTTGACGGCCAGATTCTTATTGGTTTCGATAAGGAAGGATTGTCACGCCTGCTCAACATAAAATAAAATTATGAGCAATAAATTACTTATCGAGGGGTATTGTTATCGTTGCGGGCGGTTATTTGTTACTCGGAAAGTTTTCCGGAACAAACACACCGACAAACGGCACTGCATCTGTAGAGAGCAGTGTTTCGGCTAATTCTGCCAAAACTCATTCGGCTCCGAATTTTACGTTACACAAGCTTGGCGGCGGCACCATCTCGCTTTCCGAATTTAAAAAGACAAAAAGCCGGTAGTGGTCGATTTCCTGGGCATCACGGTGCCCAAACTGCCGGCGCGACGATCGAGCGCATCAATCTATTTGGAGCATTCTGGTTTTTTTGGGTGTCCGCACAACTGAAAACGTTCTTTTGTTTTGTAACCATATGGATATTTTAACTCCTTGTGGTTACGAAACGCACTAATTACCTAATTTCAAAAATATGATATTCGAACTTAGCCAATTTAGCGATATTACTTTCTTGATTTTGCGATTAGTCATTGCAGTAATCTTTGTCTACCATGCCCTGCCTAAACTAACGAACGCAAAAGGTATGAGCCAGATGATGGGCATGCCGGCCGGCATGATCTTTGTGCTCGGCTTAGTTGAATCCATTTCATCGTTAGGCCTGATATTCGGCGTGTATATCCAAATCGCCGCGTTCCTCCTGGCGATGGTTATGGTCGGAGCTATTTACTTCAAAATGGTGAAGTGGCATGTGCCGTTTGCGGCGATGGATAAAACCGGCTGGGAGTTTGATCTCATTCTTTTGGCGGCCAACATCTTCATTCTGGTGAATGGCGGCGGCGCAATAGGAATTCAGTAATATGTCTGTAAAAATTACTTACTTCGTCCATGGTACAACAACCGACAATGAGAAAGAAATTTCCTCCGGTTGGTTTGATGTTGGACTTTCAGAATTTGGGGTAAAACAATCTATTGATCTGAAAGACCAAATCAAAGACAAAAAATTTGATGTTGTGTTTTGCTCTGATTTGAAGCGTGCCGTTGATTCCGCAAAACTGATATTTGAAGGTGTCGTGCCAATCATTCCCGACGCGAGATTGCGGGAATGCAACTATGGCAAATACAATGCCCAGCCGTCGAGTATTGTCGAGCCAATGCAAGGAAAAATGATAACCGAGAAATTCCCTGATGGTGAAGGTTATGAAGATGTCAAAGTGAGAATTGCGGACTTTCTTAACTATCTAAAACAGAAGTACGACGATAAAAATATTGCCATAGTTGCCCATAAAGCCCCACAACTTGCGTTTGATGTTTTGCTCAAGGGCAAAACATGGAAAGAGGCATTTGCGGAAGATTGGCGCAAAACAAAAGCATGGAAGCCGGGTTGGGAATACGTACTGGATTGAGTATGAAAAAAACCTTAATTATAACCATCGGTATTTTGATTGTCGGGGGCGTGGGCTGGTTAGTAATCTCTAACAGTACCGTCCCTGATGAATCGAATCGTCAGGCGCAATTTGAGAAAGCCCCTGATTTTGCTTTGCAAGATTATGATGGCAAAACCATGCAACTTGCCGATTTTTCCGGAAAACCGATGGTAATAAATTCTTGGGCGGCATGGTGTCCTTTCTGCCGCAAAGAGCTGGTAGATTTTGCGGCAGCGCAAAAGGAGTTTGGCGACAAAGTGGTTATTATCGCGGTCGACAGAGCGGAAACACGCGACATTGCTAAAAAATACACTGACGAGCTTGGCGTTACCGGAGATATGCTATTTCTTCTCGATCCTTCAGATAACTTTTATCAATCCATCGCCGGTTTCTCAATGCCGGAGACAATATTCGTCGATTCAAATGGCAATATTATATTTCACAAGCGAGGGCCTATGGACATCAGTGAAATACGTGAAAGAATCCAGCAGCTTTTAAATTAATCGGCTTATGAAGACATCAATAAAATCAATCTTGAAAATAACCGGCATTCCCGTGATTGTCGCTTCACTATGCTGCCTTACGCCAGTAATTATCGTTTTGTCCGGACTCGGATCGGTTTCGTTTGCCGCTTCTCTTGCGGATACTCTCTATGGCACATACAAATGGATTTTTCGCATCGTAGGATTAATGCTTCTTATACTTTCGGTCATTTGGTATCTGCGGCGCGAGAAAGGAATTTGCACAATTGACGAAGCAAAGCGTCGGCGGAATGAGGTTTTAAATGTTGTTGGCGTTGCTCTTACCGTCGGTGCCATTGGATATTTCGTGTGGCTTTATGTCGTGGTGGAATACGCCGGTAAATGGTTGAGTATTTGGAAATAAATTTATGATGAAAATCATTCAACAAAAGGATAAAACTTTGTATCAATGCGAGGAGTGCGGTTTGAAATACGCTGAAAAAGAAATTGCCGAAAAATGTCAGGCGTGGTGCAGTGAGCACAAAAGCTGCAATCTCGACATCATCAAGAATGCAGTAAAAGAGCCTGCAAATGGTGCTGAAAATTAAATCTATGGACATCGGCCACTCACAAATAAAAGAACTGGAGTATAACGAAATTGCCGACGGTATTTATATCGGCACAAACCAATGTTGCCAAACGCACTTCGACGAGAAACTAAAGAAAGAAGGCATAACTGCTGATATTTCTTTAGAGAAGGACCGGATTGACGCTCCGTTCGGCGTTGATTTTTACATCTGGATGCCGATACAAAATCATACCGCTCCCAAACATGACCAGCTAGAGTTTGGCGTTTCAGTTCTGGAAAAACTAGTTTCGACGGGAAAGAAAGTGTATGTGCATTGCAAGAACGGGCATGGGAGAGCGCCCACCCTCATTGCCGCCTATTTGGTTAAGAAAGGCAAAAGTCCGGCAGAAGCCGAGTCGTTTATAAAATCAAAGCGTCCGACCATGCATCTGGAAGATGTACAACGACAAGCACTCGAGGATTTTAGCAAAAAATAACTATGGATTTTTCACTTATCATCCCGGCATTTATAGCCGGCATTCTCACGTTTCTTGCGCCGTGTACGCTTCCTTTGGTGCCTGGCTACTTAGGATTTATCAGCGGCGTTTCCGCTAATGACCTGCATGACCCGACAAAAGCCAAAATTGCGCGAAGGAAAATCTTTTTAAATGGCGTCCTGTATGTAATCGGTTTCAGCTTGGTTTTTATAATCCTCGGCAGTTTGTTTGGCCTTGGCGGATCGGCCCTTTTCATGTACAGGATTTGGTTTTCAAGGATTGGCGGCGTCTTTGTGATATTTTTTGGTTTGTTTATGATGGGCGTTTTGAAACTGCCGTTTTTAAACGTTGAAAAGCATGTCACCAGCGTAAGAGCCCTGAAGCCTGGCAATCCGGTAAGCTCCCTCATTTTTGGAGCCGCGTTTGCCTTTGGCTGGACTCCTTGTGTCGGACCTATTCTCGGCTCGATACTGACACTGGCCGCTTCTACGGCAACTATCGGCCAGGGAGCTTTTCTTCTTGCGGTATTTTCTCTTGGATTGGCTGTCCCGTTTTTGATTATTGCGGCGAGTATCGGTTCCGCGTCCGCGTATCTTACAAAGTTAAGTAAATATCTCAACACCATCTCAATTATCGGCGGATTATTCCTTGTTTTCTTGGGAGTTCTTCTCCTTACCAATAAATTCGGCGTTTGGATCGCTTATTTTTACCAGTGGTTTGACTTCATCAACTACGAGAGTTTGCTGGATTATCTTTAAGTCGAGAGAGTTAAAGCTTTGAACCCCGTCAAACTGTGATTCAGGGTTCATGGTGGGTCAAACGTTGATCTATACTGGACCCACAAATTCGGACAGGCATATTGGATAGAAGAATGGTATGATTGCATATATTAAAAAAATTTTCACTCCAACGCAAAAAGCAGAAGTGGCTCCTGCCGCCCTCAAAGGCAAAAAGACCTTATCGCAAATTGCAAGCATCTACGAAGCGCATCCCACTCAACTCGGATTCTGGAAGAAAACGGCACAACAAGGACTCACGCAACTTTTTACTGACAAGCGGAAAAAGAGAACAAAGATCAAGAACGAATCATTGATGAATTGCACAAAACCATGGGACAGCGCGACATGGAGCTCGCGTGGTTGAAAAAAAGTTACAGCCATATGCCAGCATCCGGATAAGGGAAATGGTTACATCGCAGGGAGCGATGAGAAAGGAAAAATTATGCTGCTTTCTCGACATGACTGGGAGCGCTTGCAGAATCAACCGCAAGAATTATGCGCGGCGTGCGGCGAGCATCTTCGGAAAAACTATTGCCGCGATTGTGATGAATTTTTCTGGGAAGGACATGCCGATACATGCAGACGTCAGTCTGCGCCAATCCACGCGCTTCACCGTACATACAAAGAAGCATTGGACGGCGGGCTAGTCCCCGGTACGATGGAAGCTATCTTGAGTGAAGCGAAACGTTGGTATCCGAATTAAGGAGTATTGAGCCATGGATGCGGTTAGTTCCTTAAAACAGGAATTTTGGAAGTCATACAGTGAAGTCGGCATTAGCGGGGCAAATAAACTATTTCTTGTATCTTTTCTTGCTCCCTTGAAATATAAAAATTCGATTACTCATTTTCATTATTTGCATTCACTTTGGGTGGGTCTTCTTGCGCGGCAAATCGGCCGCCTTATTTATCACCAAGAGAGGCCGTTGTTTTTTGACGGAGCTCTACATGATCTCGGCAAATGCCAGACGCACTTGCATATATCGGGAAAAACAGATGACTGGAGTGAAGCAGACCAGCGCGCGATAGAACAGCATGTGACTGTATGATGCGGGTCTTTTATCATAGTTTTTACGAAGTAGCACAGGGATGCTACTTTTTATTTTGGGCAGTTTTTTGCTAATTTGCGATAAATCCGGTAAAAAGTTATCCACAGTTGACTGGTGTACCGTAGTTCACCTATACTGACCATATCATTCATTTAAATAAAAAAGTATGCCTTATGACACATACAAGCAGAGTATTATTTCATTCTACAAAAAGCATAAGCGGATGCCCGGGTATAAAGAAATCATGCAGTTTACGGGCTTTAAATCGAAAAATGCGGTGTTCAAATTGATTGGCAAGCTGGTGGATGAAGGTGTTGTAGAAAAGGATACGCAAGGAAGACTTTTGCCCGTACGACTGAACGAAGGGATTCCGATTCTCGGAGTAGTGGAAGCAGGGTTGCCCTCGCCCGCCGGAGAGATTCTGGCCGACACACTCTACTTAACGGATTTTTTGGTAAAAAAACCTGAAGATACTTTTCTTCTGGAGGTGAAAGGGGATTCGATGATCGAAGCGCATATCCAAGAAGGAGATATGGTTCTGGTGGAAAAAAAGGAGCGTGCCAATGAGCGGGATATTGTGATTGCGGAAGTGGATGGGGAATGGACAATGAAGTATTACCGAAAAAAAGGAAGCAAGCCGTATCTCGAACCGGCAAACAAAAAATACAAGCCAATATATCCGGAGCAGAGCTTGCGCATCGCCGCGGTAGTGAAAGCGGTTATTAGAAAATATTAATCTGAAGTGATTTACTCACTTCGTTCATAGTGTGAAGGTACTTCCGAATAGAAACTGTAGGGTGCTAATAATGTATCCAGTTTCTATTCTGAAGTGATT
>JACOYX010000016.1:10993-97537 GCA_016181585.1 Candidatus Sungiibacteriota bacterium
ACTTCGTTCATAGTGTGAAGGTACTTCCGAATAGAAACTGTAGGGTGCTAATAATGTATCCAGTTTCTATTCTGAAGTGATTTACTCACTTCGTTCATAAATCACATGAGCAAAAATCAACTTAGTTATACAATTCAAAAAGAGCTTTTAGCGCTCAATGATAGAATTGAACGCAAAATTATTAAAAACAAGCCGTATAGCAAAGAGGCGAGCATCCATAAAGCGCTTCTGCGCCAGCTCCACCATTTAAACCAAACGGAGCGGAGGAACAAAATAGTAAAGATTTTTTCTCTGCTCAAATATCGTTCGGTATAGCACCCTTTCTCCTTTTGTTGTTTTTGACAAATTAGCATTTATATGCTAATTTTGTTCAACATTTTTAATAATAAGGGAGGTGTTATGATTCGAGTAGGCATTGACTGTGGCACGACGCTGATAAAATTTGTGTGGCGCGATGACCGGCAAGGAGGTTATAATTTTGCAACGTCGGGAAGTGACCGCGAATTAAAAGCAGTTATAAAAAAGCTTCAAGGACTCGGGGTGACGCAGGCGAATAGTTTGGGTATTGGTAGTCATCCGTGTCTGGATGCATTTGAGTTAATCCGTATGCGGGGAAATCCCATTGCCCTCGAGTTGTATGTGCAAGCATTGGGCGCGAAAAGATTGCTGACACTCTACAATAAAAAATTTTCAGCGTCTGAGTTCGTACTTGTTTCCATAGGTACTGGCACGTCGTATGTGGTGCTGGGAGCTAACGGCTTTCAAAACTATCCTTTTGGAAGGCCTCTTGGTGGGGGATTTATCATTGGCCTCGGTATGGCTCTTGGCATCGGTGCGACATTTACAGAGATAGAAAAAAGAGCTGTAGGAAAACCACTGGATATATTGATTCATGACTTGGTCTCGGAAGTTGATCCGAGCGATCCGAATTTTATTGTCACTAATTTCGGAAAAGCAAAGAAGTCTTCTACTCGCGAGGATTTAGCGGCGACTCTCTTCCATTGTGTCGCTTCCAATGTTGTTCAAGATGTTGCAATGATACAGCATTTTGTCGGCGTACCACGGCATATTGTGTACATCGGAACGACTGTTGCTCTCTCCCCAACGCTTCAGAAATATTTGAAATACTATTCCATAAAATTGGGATTTGCACCGGTGTTTATCGGTAAATATGGTGGATATGCGGGTGCCGTTGGCGTGTTGCACATGAACGATATATAAATAACCAACCGAGAATATGTTCTCGGTTTTACTATTTCACTATACATATGAAGTTTTCAGCAGTTAGTTTTGATTTGCAGGGCACGTTAACCGATATTCGCTTCTCGAATGATTTTTGGCACGAAGTTTTGCCGCGCGTCTACGCCAAGCGGAAGGGGATTACGTTCCGCAGAGCGAAAAAAGAAATATTAGAAAAGACAAAATTGTATAGTCGCTATGATTGGCGGTATTATTCCGTCGCCTATTGGATTAGTGATTTGAATCTGCATCATACCGAGCGGAGCTTGATAAAAAAGATTTCGCGTCCTTCTCACTTTGCAGATTATCTTGTTCCGTTGTTAAAAGAGATTGCCAAGCAAAATATTATGTTGCTGATTATATCGTCCGCGCCGCGGATTTTTATCGATGCCGAGCTTGGTAACAAAAAACGGCTTTTTAACCACATATTTTCTACAGTTGACGACTTCAGGATCGGCGGCAAAACGCCTGATCTGTATGAGAAAATTTGCAAAAAACTGAAAGTTTCACCGACAGATATGTTGCATATCGGAGATGACAAGAAGATGGATGTGCAAAACGCTAGGAAATCCGGCATTAAGGCATATTATTTTGATCGAGCGCGGGCATCGGAAATAGTGCTGCGCGATATAAGGCGATTGATTCGATAGTACTGATATATACGCCGCTTAAAAGCCGCCTACGAGCGGCTTTTTCAAATTTAATGAATAATTATAAAAAACTTTGTGCGGCGAAAAAATCAGGATTTCTTGACGGCCGCATGACCATATGATTGAAATGACTTAGTGCGTTCTGGTGTATTAAACGCAAAGAGCTCTGTTTCTCCCGCGACAGACGGGATTTTCTGGTTGCTTTACTAATCTAGATAAATATTGTATTGTTTAGCGAATAATTATCACTTATCGGCTTTATCTTTTATGCCTATCATTCTTAATGATTTTTTTATCAGCCACGGCAGGCGTGTGGTAAATGCGGCAATCATGCATAAGACAGCCCTCTCCATTGTCGTGTTGGTCATAGCCTTTTCCGGCTATTTTGGGTATCTTGCATTTTTTGGCGATACTCCTGCGGCGCAATATATTTTTGCTAAAGCGGAGAAAGGGACTCTTATTGTTTCGCTTACGGGAAGCGGGCAGGTGTCCGCGTCCAGTCAGGTAGATATCAAACCGAAAGTTTCCGGTGAAGTAATCTATGTCGGGATAAAAAATGGACAGGAGGTAGGCGCTCAAACGGTTATTGCACAAATAGACTCTGAAGACGCGAAACGTGCGGCGGCGGATGCGGAAATAAACTTGGAAAGTGCCCTGCTTGCGCTTGAAAAATTGAAAAAACCGGCGGATACGCTATCCGCCTTGCAGGCGGAAAATGCTCTTGCATCGGCACAAGAAGCAAAAGAGAAGGCGGAAGACGATCTGAAAAAATCGTATGAAAGCGGGTTCAACGATATTTCGGATGCGTTTCTTGATTTGCCTGCGGTGACGACAGGGCTTGAGGATATATTTTTTGACAGCACAATCGAAACCTATCAAGCAGGTACGCAAAATATCGACTGGTATGCCAATCAAGTGGTGGGCTATCATGAGGCTTCGAATATTTTGCAATACAAAGAAGACGTATATCGATCGCATATCGACGCGCGGAAAAAATATCTTGAAAATTTTGAGCACTACAAAATAGCTGAACGAGGGTCTGAAAAAGAAATTATTGAAAAACTCATTTTTGAAACATATGAAACCGCTAAAGCGCTTTCCGTCGCGGTAAAAAACGGAAATAATTACATTGATTTCGTAAAAAATATTTTGGAAGCGCATCACCGCACTATTCCTGCCGCAATTGCAATCCACGAAAGCAATCTTGACTCGTATACCGGTATTGTTAATGACCATATTGAAAGTTTGTTTTCTTCCAAACGCGGTATCGAAGATGCAAAAAAAGCAATTGTAACGAGCGGGCGCGCCATTGCAGAAAAAACTGAATCGCTGGCAAAACTCAAAGCGGGGCCGGATGTACTCGATATTCGTGCACAAGAAATTATAATCCGACAGCGTGAGTCTCTGCTGGAAGACGCGCAAAGAAAACTTGCTAACTATTCTATCCGTGTTCCTTTTAGCGGCATTATCACCAATGCAGATGTAAAAAAAGGAGATCAGGTGTCGTCCACAAATATATTGGCTACGCTTCTTACGCGCCAAAAGCTTGCGGAAATTTCGCTCAATGAAGTGGATGTGGCAAAGGTAAATGTCGGGCAGAAAGCTACGCTCACTTTCGATGCGATTCCCGATTTGACCATTACCGGACAAGTTGCTGAAATCGACACAATAGGAACAGTTTCGCAGGGAGTAGTGACTTATACGGTAAAAATTGCTTTTGATACGCAGGATGATAGTGTGAAGCCTTCGATGAGCGTTTCTGCGGCTATTATTACCGGCACAAAACTGGATGTCATTCTGGTTCCCAATGCCGCAATCAAATCGCAAGGGGGTAACGAATATGTTGAAATACCCGGAGAATCGGATAAAAGCGCCGCACTCACTGCAAATGCCGGCGGCATCGTGCTTCGCGAATCGCTTCACCGCCAGCCGATAGATGTGGGTGTTTCTAACGACGAATTTACCGAGGTGGTAGGCGGAATAAAAGAAGGTGAAATCGTGATGGTGCGGACAGTACAGACTGGCACTGCACAAACTGCGGGGCAATCGCAAAACCGCAGTTTATTCCAAGTTCCCGGACAGAGGGGTGGCGGCATTCGCACTGGCGGTGGTGCGGGAGGACGATAGGCAAAATAAAATGCATATGATCAAATGCAAAAATATTTCAAAAACCTATACGAGCGGGGCTGGAGAGACTCGCGTGCTCAAGTCCGTTTCTTTTACTATTCGCGGCGGAGAGTTTGTAGCGATCATGGGGCCCTCGGGTTCGGGAAAATCCACGCTTATGCATATTTTGGGATGCCTTGATACGCCTACGGCGGGACATTATTTTCTCGATGGAAATGATGTCTCGAATTTATCGGATGATGAGCTTGCCGCGGTGCGCATGCAAAAAATCGGATTTGTATTTCAGGCATTCAACCTTTTGCCGCGCGCAACGGTTGTGCGAAATGTAGCGCTTCCTTTGGTGTATGCGGGTATTCCGTCCGCAAAGCGCGAACTTCTTGCAAAAAAGGCGCTTGATGGTGCGGCGTTTCCGGAAGGATTTCGCAACCACTACTCGAATCAATTATCCGGAGGCATGATGCAAAGAGTTGCGATTGCGCGGGCGCTGGTAAATAATCCGGCGCTGGTGTTTGCCGATGAGCCAACAGGAAACCTCGACACAAAAACGGGAGAGATTGTCTTGAAAACATTTCAGGATCTGAATGAAAAGCAAAAACGCACTATTGTGCTTATTACTCATGAGCCGTATATCGCGGAATACGCGGAGCGCGTGATTCATATTCGTGATGGTGAAATTGTATCAGACAGTAAAAATCATACGCGGCGGCAAGTTGCTGGTTAATTACTTAAGTATGCATTTTTCCGATATATTTCAGGAAACATATTTGGCGCTTTCGGCGAATAAAGTGAGATCGACACTCACGATTCTTGGTATTGTCATTGGTATTGCTTCGGTTATTGCGATGGTTTCAATTGGGCAAGGCGCGCAAAATGCAATTCAATCAAGCATTGAGGGACTTGGTTCAAATATTCTTACTATCATGCCAGGGTTTATCCAGCCCGGCCGAGGGATTGTATCCTCCGGACGAGGTTCGGCGCAGACGCTTGCCAATGAAGATATAAAAGTGCTTCAAGCAATCAATGGCGTGCAGTATGTATCACCCGAAGTGAGCCGCCGTTTTCAAATTAGCGCGGTGTCCGGCAATAACACCAACTCAACTGTCATCGGTGCTACGCCAGAATATTTTATAGTAAGAAATTTAGCGCTTGCCGAAGGATCTTTTTTTACCGACAGCCATGAGCGAAGTATGGGAAGGGTTGCAGTGCTTGGCCCCACCGTTGCGCAGGATCTTTTTCCCGATATCAATGCGGTTGGAAAAACAATCCGCATCAACAAAATAAATTTTAAAATTATCGGAGTGTTGGAAACCAAAGGAAGCGCGGGATTTTTCAATCCCGACGACACGGTATATACTCCACTTTCCACGATGCAAAAAATTCTTGCCGGGTCGGATTCGCTCTCCGCAATTGCGGTGAGTGTGAAAGACAAGGATCGCATGCCTGAAGTGCAGGGTGAGGCGGCTATTATGCTTGCCGCAAAGCATCGCGTCGATCCGGAAAGCCCGGATTTTTCCATTGTTTCGCAGGCCGATATTTTGGGCACGCTTACGCAAGTTACGACAACATTCACCATGTTTCTTGCATCTATCGCCGGCATCTCGCTCGTTGTCGGTGGCATTGGCATCATGAATATGATGCTAACGACAGTAACCGAACGGACGCGCGAAATAGGTTTGCGTAAGGCAATAGGGGCAAAGCGCCGCGATATAAGCAGGCAGTTTCTTGCCGAAGCGATTATGCTTACCTTTCTTGGCGGAGTTATAGGTGTTTTTCTTGGGTGGGTGATTGCGGTTGCGGTTTCGAGTATCGCGGGCATTGCAACCTCTGTATCTTTATCGGCTGTTCTCCTTGCTTTTGGTGTTTCAGCGGCCATCGGTATTGTATTCGGCTACTATCCAGCGCGCCGAGCCGCGGGACTTAATCCCATTGAAGCATTGCGCTATGAATAATTTTTTATAATTAGACCTACTGCGCAAAGATTTTCGTAACGAAATTTCTTAATTTAGAGATAAAATCGTTGAATAAATTTCGAGGCCTATCGCCTTAGATAAGCCAAGAAATTTTGAAGCGATTTTGGCCTAAATTAAGAAATTGCAGTAGAAGTATATTTGCGCAGTAGGTCTAATGATTCGCGAGAAATTTAGCGAGGCCGGATATCCCCGTGCGAAGCGTAAAATTTCCCCGGTTTTTGCTCAGGGAAGCAAAAGAATTTTCCAAAAAATTTCTTGGCTTACCTTGCGGGTAGGCCTCGAATTTTGTTTGAAAAATTTGCCTCGTCCCGACATGTCGGGATCGCTTCAAAGATAATTAGGCAACAGACCACTTTTTACTTTTGTCACAAATGCGGGGCTTATCTTGCCGGCAAGCGCCGTGGTTCTTGGTTTTACGGTTTTAAATTTCCGGTGGGCGCTTCTCTTCAGCGTTTTGCTTACGATTATTTCAGGTACAGTGAGCTGGCTTGAAACAAGTTATGAATAAAATTTAATGCAGCAGGTCTTAAAAAAGTCCGCAGAGACTTTTTCAATGGTTTCTAATAAACTTTTCACGTTAAAGAACAAAATAGCACTTGCCTGCTATTTTGTTTTGTGCGATTATTGCCTCATGGCAAAAAAACTTCGCATCGCTGAAATAGCACCCTTGTGGATTCCTGTTCCTCCGAGGACTTATGGCGGGATCGAACTCATGCTTGCGGAGCTGACTGACGAACTTGTTCGTCGTGGGCACGAAATAACGCTTTTTGCTTCGGGTGAGTCACTGACTACAGCCAAACTCGTGCCGGTAACCGATAAAGCAATTTGGCTCGAGCGGAATATTCGCAATCCGCATGCATCGATTATTCGTCTTACTAAAATGGTGTTTGATAGGCTTTATGATTTTGATTTGATCCATAACCATTTTAATTTTTTCCCATTTCCTATTTCATTGCGTTTGGATTGTCCATCATTTCTAACTACCGTGCATCGTCCAGTGGACAAGCATTACGCGGAAACCATGAAAGCGTACAGCAAAATAAAATTTTGCGCGATTTCCGAGAATCACAAGCAGAGTATGGTTGAGCAGAATGTGCCGGTTGCTGGAGTTATTCCAAACGGTATCGATATTTCCCGCTATGAATATAATGAAAATCCTGATGATTATGTGCTGTATTTGGGCCGGCTTAATAAAGAAAAGGGAATTTTAACCGCGCTTGAGGTGGCAAAATCTGCAGGAGTAAAACTCGTGGTTGCAGGCAGTGTTGTTGGTGGGGAAGAAACTCTTTTTTTTCTTCAGGAAGTTCAACCGCATTTAAACGAAGAGGGAGTAAAATTTGTCGGCCAAGCGGCGTTTGCGGAAAAAATTGATCTTCTCAAACGCGCCAAAGCCCTTCTTTTTCCGATCGAACGGAGGGAACCTTTCGGATTGGTAATGATCGAAGCCATGGCATGCGGAACGCCCGTGATCGCATTCCCCAATGGTTCCGTCCCCGAAATCGTGGAAAATGGAAAAAACGGGTTTATTGTAAATACTAAAGAAGAAATGATCCGCGCTATTTCACAGTTAGCATCTCTTGACCGGCGTGCGTGCAGGAAAGCCGTCGAAGATCGCTTTACGGTGCGGCATATGGTAGATCGCTACGAAGAGCTTTTTTTGAAAATAATATGAAGAAAAAACTTCGCATAGCCGAAGTAGCTCCGCTTTGGGTTACTGTGCCGCCAAAAAAATATGGGGGAATTGAGCGCGTGGTGGCAATCCTTTCCGATGGTCTCGTTTCGCGCGGCCACGAAGTAACACTCTTCGCATCTCCCGGGTCGCGCACCAACGCAAGACTTATTTCCGTATATCCACAGCCGCTCACGGAGGCCAATATACCGTGGTCAAATCCTATCTGGAATTTAAAAAATCTGTCCACCGCTTTCGAGATGGCAAAAAATGGGATTTTTGATATTGTTCACTGTCATCTTGATCTATGGGGGCTTTTTTTCCAGCACCTTGCCGACGTGCCGGTACTGCATACCATGCATAATCCGATGTGTCGCACGAATGCGGATGCGTCAAATATTGACAGGCTTGCGCTCTTTCGTGAATCAGCGTCTCGTATGCAGATTGTTTTCGTGAGCCAGTCCGCAAAAGATTTGGCTCAAGTTGAGTTTTCAGGGCGCCATGCGAGGGTAATTTATAACGGTATCGATTTCTCGCATTTTATATTTAATCCTAAAGGAGGCGGGCATTTTATCTGGATTGCGCGGGTAAATAAACACAAAGGAATTGAAAATGCGATTACGGCAGTAGAGCGTATGGACGCGCGATTGCTTCTTGCAGGGCGGATTGATCCAACCCAGCAAGAATATTTCGATCGGGAAATCAAACCGCATCTTTCCGATAAAATACGCTATGTTGGCGAGTGCACCGAAGAAGAACTTTCTGGTTTTTATGGAAACGCAAAGGCATTGCTATATCCGATCGAGTGGGACGAACCGTTTGGTTTAGTAGTTGCAGAGGCTATGGCCTGCGGAACACCTGTCATTGCATATAACCGCGGCGCCATGCCTGAACTTATTGAAGATGGAAAGACGGGATTTGTTGTGGAATCTGACATTGAAAATATTATCTCTGCGATGGGGCGGATTGACACAATCGACCGGAAAACGGTGCGCGAAATAGCAGAACAAAAATTCAGCAAAGAGCGCATGGTTTCGGATTACGAAAAATTATTTTACGAAATCCAAGTCTTATGAAAAAGCTTCGCATTGCAGTAATGGTAAGCGGCGCCTATCCGGCTCCGCCACCGCAACATGTTATCTATGCACCCATCGATGTGGCGGTAAGGATTAGCGCGGGTCTTTCGGCGCGTGGCCACGCTGTAGATTTTTATGGTCCGATAGGCACAAAGGTGAAAGGGGCGCGTGTGATCTCCAAAAATCTTTTACCGCTCGAAGGCATGCGAGGAGAACATAAAATCCTAAAAGGGGATTGGGTGCGGACGGTCGAGCGCAGTAAAATATTTTCACTGTGGGATCAATATCTTATCGCGCATATGTACGAGCGTGCGGAGCGCGGGGAACATGATTTAGTGCATATTCATCCTGTGGATTCTGCACTTGCGATTGCGCGATCTCATCCTCGCATCCCTACCATATACACACTTCATGATCCGGTGTTTTCTTGGCGTGCCGCGGTATCTCAGATGCTTCAGAGCAAAAATCAGCTTTTTGTTTCCATAAGCCGCGCGCAGAAAAAAGCGGCGCCCCGTCTTAATTGGCTTGCCACAGTTTATAACGGCATACCTGTACATGACTTTCCTTTTTCGGAAAAAGTAGGGGAGTATCTTGTGTTTGTAGGAAGAATGCATGCTAAAAAGGGCCCGGCGGAAGCCATTGAGGCCGCTCAAAAAACTGGCGAAAAACTTATTTTAATCGGGCCTCATGAAAACGATGAATATTGGAAGGAAAAAATAAAACCGCATATCGGCGGGAATATTCAGTATAAAGGCGTGGTAAAGCCTCCGGAGCTTTATGAGTATTATGCGCGGGCGAAAGCTTTGCTTTTTCCCGTCCAATGGGAGGAACCTTTCGGACTGGTAATGGTAGAAGCAATGGCGTGCGGCACCCCCGTGATTGCCTTTCGTCGAGGATCCGTGATGGAAATTATTGAAGATGGTAAAACTGGATTTATCGTGCGTTCCATTGATGAGATGGCGCAAAGCATCAAAATGATAGAAACAATCAGCCGCGCAGATTGCCGCAGGCACGTTGAAAAAAATTTTTCTGTAGAGCGCATGACGGATCAATACGAAGCGGCTTTTTATAAGGCTTTGGGTCTGGCGAAAAAAAGTTTACATAAAACCGGTTCCGATTGAAAATAGACTTGCTCTCTAATAACTTTCGTTACGAAATTTTCCTGCTTCGTGCGGGACTAAGCAAAAATTATGAAGCATATACGGCGTATATGTTGAATAATTTTTGTAAAGCCGCAGTCGAATCAGGAAAATTGCAGTAGAAAAGTTATTAGGGAACAAATTTAATAACGGCATGGAGTCCAAACACGATTTCACCGAACGCTTAATTCACAAATATGAGCTCTATGTGGCGCCTTTTACCTTTCTACTTGGATTTATTCTCGACACGTTTACTTTGCGGAGGATTGATTTGTGGCTCGATCATTTTATTCTTTTGGGTTACCTCCTGGTTTCAGGAGCAGGAATTTTACTATTCAACGCATACGAAGCAGGACGCCTGCGCTTCAAACATCTCGATACGGCAATACCTTTTGTTCCCGTAGCGATTCAATTCGGATTCGGCGGGCTTTTTAGCGCATTTGTTATTTTTTATGTAAAAAGCGCGGCATTTGCCAAGAGCTGGATATTTCTTTTGGCGCTTGTTTTATTGCTTGTGGGCAACGAGCGTTTTCGCAAGCACTATCAACGGCTTATTTTCCAAGTAAGCATCTATTTCACTGTACTTTTTTCCTATGCGATTTTCGCTCTGCCACTCATTGTTAAAAAAATCGGAGATTGGGTTTTTTTGTTAAGCGGGCTTGCAAGTCTTGTGCTTGCGGGATTATTTATTGTGCTTCTGCAAAAAGTCGCGCCTCGGCAAACGCGCGAAAGAAAACATTTGCTTCTTGCATATATCGGGGGCATTTATCTTTTGTTTAATTTTCTGTATTTCGCCAACATTATCCCGCCAATTCCTTTGGCGCTTAAAGAAAGCGGTGTATACCATCTCGTTACTCCGAAAAACGGCATGTATGAAGTGGTGTATGAAAAGCCGCCGTGGTATTTATTTTTAAATAGCACAAGTTCCACATTTCATTGGAGGCAAGGGGAATTTGTTTATTCTTATAGCGCCATTTTCGTGCCGGCTAGTATTAACACGCTCATTTTCCATCGCTGGTACTACTACGATGAGGCGCAAAAAGCCTGGACTGACCGCGGCGCGATACAATTTCCCATTACCGGCGGGCGCGACGAAGGGTATAGGGGGTATAGCTATAAAACCGATATCAAACCCGGAAAATGGCGGGTGGATATAACCAATAGCCGCGGGCAGATTTTAGGACGGCAGACGTTTACGGTGGTAGAAGCGGCAGAGCCTCCGCTCTTGGAGAGAGCCACGCGATAAATAAAACGGGTTTGGTGAAAGTCATTTGCGAGAGCTAGCGAAGCAATCTCATGGTTGAGAAATGGGATTGCCACGATATTCATGAGTACCGGAATATCTCGCAATGACACCTTATAAATCTATTATTCACCAGACCCTAAAACGTTTATTTGACATTATAAAACTTTAGAGCTATAATTACACTCAGTTCGTTTTTGGGGTAACATCATAACACATAGAATTTTTGCAAATTTCACACACCACGACAAGAGGAGGCGTATGTCCACAAAAAATCTGGCACGGACGGTGATCGAGGGCGGGCGATATGGTTATAGCAAATTTGAACGCAGTTTTTTCAATCGTGCCGAGCGGAGGCAAGCACGTGAAATTTTGCAAGCCGTCCGCAAGTCTCCGGATTCGGCGGAAGAAAGTATGATGCCTATTCGCCAAAAAATATATGTCGATCAAAACGACAAGACCAATCCGGTGGAACGATGGTTGCGCGCTCATTGCGGAAAAAAATGGAACGATGTGCATGCAAAAATTTTCCGAACATTTGAGACGCGAACTATTGCCGGCCAGCATATCTACGATCAT
This sequence comes from Candidatus Sungiibacteriota bacterium, assembly GCA_016181585.1. Lineage (GTDB taxonomy): Bacteria > Patescibacteriota > Minisyncoccia > Sungbacterales > HO2-52-23 > JACOYX01. Next base: position 22,686 of record JACOYX010000016.1, read on the forward strand.
ATGCTTGGACAAGTAGCAACTCGTTATGAACCGAGTTGGCAATTTCGGGTCTTTCTGATTGATGAGGATGGCGTGCTTAATAATCAGCCATATAAAAAGACAAAATGGCAGAAGGGGTTTAGCGAGTACAAGCACATTCGCGCGTGGCTCAACGGCCGCTATATAGGCCGCAGGAATAGTTCCTTGTTTTGGTTTCTTCCGGTGAAAATGGTTTTCTGGAATCGCGGTCCGCGACTTTTTGGCTTTCAGCAAAAGTATCGCCAGGGCCGCCGGCTCAGTCTGGTTGAGGAAAATATTTTTTTCGGTATGTCTCGAAAGGCCAGGAATGAGCTTTTCGAAGAGGGAAGCTTCTACATTCCAAATCTCGTGGCATAAAGTCTCAACACAGCGGGTACTCTCCGCTGTGTTTTAATTTTCTTGACATAAACTGATATTAAACATAAAGTAAAAATCAGTTCGTTTATATAATCCAAGGAGGTGACACGGCATGTCATATCAGAATCGAGTTGAAGTTGTTTTAGAGACAGACACGACCGGATCAATGCGTCCGTGCCGTACCGAAGTGCTTAAGAAATTTGAACAAGGGCTTATACGTTTATTTACCGAGATTCCTAATTTGCGCGTGGGGCTTGGATTTAATGGAGATTACTGCGATAAAAAGAGTTCGTATGTAACAAGATGGCACTTATTGTCGCAAGATATTTATAGCTTGACCCGGTTCATCCGCAATAGTGATCATACCGACGGCGGTGATTTACCGGAATGTTACGAGCTTGTGCTCAAAGAAGGGCTTAACTTGGGATGGAGTGCGGATCCGCAAGTAAAAAAGGTTTTTGTGTTAGCCGCGGATGATCTGCCGCATCCGGTAAACGACCCACAAAATCGCCTTTATAACGGCGGAATCGGTATTGACTGGCGTTTGCAGGCAGGTGAGTACGCAAACAGAGGTATTATGATTTGCACCGTGCAATGTTTGAGTAAGAGCTATGCGACACCGTTTTACCGGGAGCTAGCGGAACGCACGGATGGATATCATCTTGTACTTGATCAATTTTCAGATCTTATGGATTTGATCATAGCGATCTGTTACGGGCAGATCGGGCAAGAGGTATTACAACGGTGGGATCGGGAGCTCGCCCAAAAAGGGCGCATGACGCGCAGTGTTGATGCCAACTTCACCATTCTTTCCCGCGGGAAAAGGGCTCGGCATTTTGCGGGGCATAATGTAAAATTGAGTGCGGTATTTCCAGGAAGATTTCAAATGCTCCGTGTGGAAAAAAATGGTCAAAGAATAGATGAGTTCGTAGAAGAAAATGCGCTTGAATATAAACGAGGGCATGGGTTTTACGAATTTACAAAGCCGGAACTTATCCAAGAGAAAAAAGAAGTTGTCCTGCGGGATAAAATAACAGGAGATATGTTCACGGGTGACGAAGCAAGAAAATTGATCGGACTCAACCCGGGAGAACGTCGTCGAATCAAGCCAAAAGATTTGGAAAAATATGATGTGTTTGTACAAAGCACTTCATATACCCGCAAGCTTGTTGGCGGCACGAGGTTTCTCTACGAAGTAGATCTCGATCGATAGAAAATATAAATAAGAAAATAAAACAGCCGCAGGAAAAACCTGCGGTTTACGTTTTTTTTGACATAAGTATAATACTGTTATACAATAATTTTCGCGTTCGTTGCAAAATACATAGGAGGTGATGAGTGCGCATACACGCAAAAGCAGATATTCCTTTTACCCTTCATCCGCTTGATAAAAAATTGGTGCTGGCAAAACCGAAGCATTCGGTGAAAGCCTCGGTAGTCAAAAAATTGGAAGAAGAGGGAAAGCTTGTTATTACGCGGAAACGCGATGGGTATCGCATGCTCGTGGGTATCGCAGACGGCAATATACGGTTTTTTACCCGCGGCATTAGCGAGACCACGGCTCACTTTCCGCAGTTGGCGGAAGAGATAAAAAAACTTGATCTGCCGAGCGACGGCGTGCTTCTTGATGGGGAATTGGTCGTGCATAAGGATGGCAAAGACGATATTTCGACACTTACAAGTATTGTAAAGTCCACTCCAGGAGAAGCGCGTAAATTGCAGGAAAAACATTTGCTTACCTATATTATTCTCAACGTAGTCATGTGGGAGCGCGTATTACTTACCCATCTGCCGTTCAATGAGCGGCTAAACTATATTAACTTTCTGTTTATTGGGAATCAAAATTTTCCTTTCCCTCTTCCTGCTGATCAGCAAATTTTGCCAATTGAAACCTTATGGTATGATTTGGCAACGGCGCAACAACACGTGCGCGAGCAAAAATGGGAGGGGCTTGTGCTGTACGACCGCACTAAGCCGACTGAAATCAGGCTGGATGGAAATATCATGAATCCGCCGCGACCGAATGGATGTTGGAAATGGAAGCCTGCGAAGGAAGACGATTTTATTGTGCGGAGGTGGGCATACGGCACAAAAGGAAAAGCGCATGAGCACCGTATGGGAAAACTGTTTCTTTCACAGATTAATCCTAAAACCGGCAAGGAAGTGCCGTGCGGAGAATTGGGCGGGGGGTTCAAGGTGTATGAGCGGGAATTTTTTGCCAAAGAAGTTAAATATCCTCTGGTTGTGCAGGTTCGGTTTGAAAAAATGTTTCCAAGCAACGCGCTCCGCAATCCGGTATTTGTCCGTATTCGTTGGGACAAAACTCCGGCAGAGTGCATATTAAGACAAGGAGGTGAGGAGGAATAGTGCAATGTATCGAAGTGCCAAATCATGAAGTATGAATAAAAAACGCCGCGCAAATATGTTGTGCGGTTTTAGTTTGACATGGTATATATTTTGTTATATATTATAAAGAACAAAATCGAACTTTTTCAATCAAATATATAACGGAAAAATTAAAGGAGTTTTCATGGTAACACCCTACTATGATGCGGTTATTATCGGGGGCGGAGTTACCGGAGAAGCCACTCAATATATTCTCAATCGCTTCACCAATTTGAAACGGTGTGCGCTTATTGAGAAAAATAGATGGGTCGGAGAGGTGAACTCAAGTCCGGAAAATAACAGCCAGACATCGCACGACGGCTCTACGGAAACTAATTATGGTTTGGCACATGCGCTTAAGGTGCGGGATGCGGCTCGCATACTTCGCCGGTATGTAGAATCTAAAAAAGATAAAAAACTTTTCAGGAAAACAAATCGCATGGTGCTTGGAGTCGGGCAGAAAGAAGTTGCGATTCTTGAAGAGCGATTTAGAAATTTTAGTCAGCACTATCCGGGTCTTCGTTTGGTCGGCAGAGAAGAATTGAAGCACATTGAACCAAAAGTTATTGATGGGAGAGATCCGAGTGAGTCAGTATGTGCTCTGGTTTCAAGCGAGGGGTATGCTATTAACTATCAGCGTCTTGCTGAATGGTTTCACATGGATGTGGAATATGATGAAAATTCTGAATTCCGGACATATTTCACTACCAGCGTAGAGAACATAATTCCGCATGACGGCGGAGATTGGTTTGAAGTGCGCACAAGCCGCGGAGTATTTTCAACGTATACGCTGGTGGCGGCATGTGGCCCGTATAGTTTGTCCTTTGCACAGGCGACTGGTTATGGTTTGGAATACGGTATTCTGCCGGTTGCAGGAAGTTTTTATTCTACGGGACACTTTTTGGACGGCAAGGTATATCGGGTGCAGAAAGAAAATATGCCGTTTGCGGAAATTCATGGTGATCCCGATATTTTAGATCCGAAAGATACACGTTTTGGGCCAACCACAAAACCGCTTCCGCTTATGGAGCGCTATAACTACGGAACTTTTTTTGACTATATAAAGACACCTATTGTTTCATATCGCGGATTGAGGAGTTTGATAAAAATTCTTCGCGAAAATAAATTAATGGGGTATGTGGCAAAAAATTTTCTGTATGATGCGCCCATTATCGGGCCGCTTTGCTTTCTACCAGAGGCAAAGAAAGTTATCCCAACATTGCGTTATGGAGATTTGAAGCGCCGCCGCGGAAAAGGGGGGATTCGCCCGCAGATTGTCAATCTCAATACCGGAAAACTGGAAATGGGAAACAAAATAATTGAGACACCTAGGGGCAACGGTATCTTTGTGACCACGCCATCGCCAGGCGCTTCCATCTGCATGGATAATGGAAAATATATAGCACGAAAACTGGTTCAGGCGCGCGGTGCAGGATACTATTTCAATGAGGAAATGTTTCTAAAAGAGTTTGAGCCTGATCCAATTGAACGGCTCATATTTGTGGGATAGAAAAGAAATGAAAATAGACCGCGTCAAGCGCGGTCTATTATTTTTTTATTTCTTATTTTTATTTTGCATGTGCATTGCGGAATGCATCAAACGCATTCACTGCCACTGCTAGCAGGTTTTCTCTCAGGCAGAGCTCATCGCAGAGCATCATGCTCCGATATCCTATATCGTAAAGCCATGAAAGCTGGAGAAAATCGGCACACGATGGAATTTGCGGCTCGGTTAAATTTTTCAGCATTTCTTTAATTTCATCGGTATCTATAGGAGCGTTTTCTCCGATTTTTTGCAGATGCTCGATTGCTTTTTTTACATCAGTGGCAAGCGGTTGGCCTACCGAAAGCATGAGACGAGAACCGGCGCATGCTTCAGGGTCTTTGCCAATAATCAATTTAAGCGCGTCCATGATGTGATGCGGTTTTTCAATTTCCACATAAAGGTCTCCGCATGCCGCCATCAATGATAGATTCTCGGTTTTTTTAAATTCATGAGCCACAAATTCAAGACCTGCTCGTGTTTCAATTTTTAATTTTATTCTGGCATCTTGTCCCACCGTTTCAATAAATTTATTTATTCCATTTCTTGTTTCAACATAAGAAAGATAGTATTGCGTAAATCCAAATTGACGCACTTTTTCAATCTTTTCCAGTTCTGATTGGGAAAAATCGTTCCCAAGCATTTGGAAACTTGGATGCCGAATATGAAGCGATTCTCCCACACCTACCATAAATTTCTTTGGGCCGTATATAGCGCCTTCTTTGAATATAAGACGTGTGCCGTTTTCGGTAATACAATCCAACACAGCAGAATCTGCGCCGGCTTTGAAAAGCACGATTGTCGGCGTGTCAACTTTGATAGGATGATTTAATGTGATGTCTAGATGATATTCATTCGTATGTACTTCCGCTACCCGAAGCTGTCTGCCTTTGAAGTCGAACCACAGATGTTCCATTGTATCGAGTGCGCCAACTTGGCGCAATGCCTCATCGAGTTCTGGACTTGCGATCATGGCGCTATTTAATCGCACGCCCGCAATGCGCGGGTCGTGCGTAAATCGTGCAAAGTGGGGAAATGTCGGCCATAGCGTGACTAACAGGTTAAGATTTCTGCTTTTTGGCACATTGCGCGAAAACAAGTTTTCCAGAAAAACAGGTGTCTTCATTATTACTTCTTTTTTGGCGGAGGAAACATGATTGATTTGCCGGAATGTCCCTTTTTTTTTGTTTTATCCTGCGCTGGCGCTGGAAGCGCGTGAATAGTTTTGAGTGATTTGTATACGGTTTCTACTTGTTCAGATTTTTGGCGGTCCTCAATCTCTTTTCGGAAATAGGGAATTCGTCCAGTTTCTTTGGCAAGAATGCCAAAAATTACATCCACAATCCGCCCCGCCTCCGAAATATCAGCAATATGGTCCGAACCGAGTAAGTTGGCCCATGCTTCATAAATGCCTACGTCAACTGCGCTCATGTTATTTTCATTATAAGTACCATACGGTTTTCGAATGAGATAGACGGAATATTTTTTCTTGAGTTCTGCAAAAACGTCTTTTGTTAACAACCGTTTTTTGGCATCAATTCCGACGTATTTTTTTGCATGTTCCGGCAAAATATAGTCATATGGTTTTTCATCCCCAAAGAAAATAAGAACGGAATGAATCGCATTAGGAAGCACAACCTTTTGTGTATAATAAAGGGCTGCTATTTCGTAGGTTTCCGTTGTCTGCCCGCCGCCGCCGCCCTCTTTCACAATTTCCTCAAGATAATCTTTGAGTTTAGTTCCGCGTGCAAATGGTCTCACTTGGAGTGGGTATTGGTCGGTATGATGCGCATCTCCAATCGCACTCCAATTTATATCTAAATCTTTTCCGAGATATTCCTGCGCCTCCAGTTCAAGATAAGGAAGCTTAGAGAACATCGTGGCGGGCCATGTTCCAACCGAACCTGTCACATCGCAGACAAAACTTAACGTAGCTATTGCTTCAGAGGTTAGTTGTGGCTCAATAAAATCGCTATATATTTTTCCGCTTGCTACTGCATCATCATAGCTTCGCCCTGCATGGCTGTCGAAATAGTCCTTAGCTTTCTTAAAATCGTGTGTCCTCCATTGTGGTGGCGGTACAAAGTCACCTGGTTCTGACATGGCATTTCTCCTTTCTTAGAGAAAAGTTTCGAGGCCGGGGATAGGCTTCATGCCCGAGTGGGCATGGCCAAAGGACTCAATCCGTACTTTTCGAATTTCTTCGCATAAATTTATCTTGCTCCAATGAGGCCTTGCCATCATATCCCGTACGATAAGCTTTCTTATAAACTTGCATAGCGGTTCCGGCGTTCCGTGGGGCACTTCTTTTGCTTTTGTACTATGCAAATCTCCGCCAACAAGCGCATAGATCATTGTCATGCCTAAACTGTAAAAATCTGATTGAGGGAGCAGTGTTGACATGGCAATCTCTTCCGGTGGAGCGAAAATGGGGGTATATCCTTTACTGCTTGTTCCCGCGTGGGGTTTTAAAAGTGAGAGACCAAAATCGACGATGGAAATAGTATGTTGATCTGGCTGGACAATGATATTTTGCGGCTTTAAATCACCATGAATTACGTTTTTATAGTGTATAAACATGAGCGAATTAAGCACTCTGTCGGTGATCCAGCACAGTGAGTCCGGGTCAAGCGGGCCGGTTTTTTCCACTACCTGCTCAAGCGTGGGACCCGGCACATAACTCATAATGAGTACCGGACTTCCGTTGGTGCTTTTTACCAAATCATGAATAGCTGGGATCTCATAATGCCGCAATTCCCACATTGCGCGCGCTTCGTCTTCCAACATTGGATAATATTCCGGCCTTACATTGAAGCAGTCTTTTATACATACCTGTTCGCCAAGAGTAATGTGTTCGCCTTTAAATGTGCGGCCAAATGCTCCTTCTGCGATTTGTTCAAGCTTCCTAAAACTTCCAAAAACTTCTCCGCCGTCTTGCGAAAAAAGAGAACGGTCGTATTGTTCCCGCAAATCCGGCCGCGCAATCGTGTGATACGCTTTGTTAATTTGTTGTGCATAACTTTTGTTTTCCGGCCTGTTCGGATCACGCAGTTTTAGCAGTGCTTTGTATGCCGCGTGCATCACCTCGGCGTTTGCCCGCGGATGCACCTGAAGCAATTCATAGTAATTTTCCTTTGCCATTCAATCCTTCCTTCCTGCCAAGAGATAATGTCAAAAAGCTATCTATATTTGTTGCATATTTTAAAGAAAAGTCAAGATTTTAAGGGTCTGTTGCCGAATAGCCTTTGAATCGATCCCGACATGTCGGGACGAGGCAAATACTCACACAAATTTTGCGGCCTACCTGCAAGGTAAGCCAAGAAATTTTTTGGAAAATTCTTTTGCTTCCTTGAGCAAAAGCCGGGAAATTTTACGCTTCGCACGGGAGTACCCGGCTTCGCTAAATTTCCCGCGAATCACTATTATGATTAGCCAGAATTTATGGAATTATAGCTCATAAGCGGTATTCGGCAGGAGACCCTTTATATATGAGTTTGGTGAATAATGGCCGCACAGTGCCCTTGCTAGATCACGGTAGCAATCGGGACGGGTCTTATTTGCTTTTCCCTAAAAATGCGGTATATTCACTTTTATGGAAAAAAAGATAAAGCCTAAAATTCTATTCCTCGATATTCTTACCGATGACCCGAAAATCCAGCAGGAGATTTTTGACAATGTCTATGAGGGCAAAACATATGCAGAGGCGATGCGCAAAGCCGCAGGATGCGAAGAGAGTGAATGGCAAACCTGCAATGGTCCTTTTGAAACTCTTCCCAGAAACATCACTGATTTTAGCGGGATAATTATCGGCGGATCGCTGAAAAACCCTGTCTATCGGCATGAGAAACCGTGGATGAAAAAGATTTATAAGTTTATTCGCACTGCATCAGATAAGCAAATTCCAATTTTAGGTATTTGCGGCGGTTTGCAGTTTACCGCACGCGCGTTCGGTGAGGAAGTAGTGTTTAATCCTAAAGGGAGGGAAATGGGGACTATTCAAATCAAAGCTACCAGCGTTGGTGTTCGCGATCCGCTGTTTTTCGGACTTCCTGTGGAATTTACTGCGCAATCGAGCCACAAATGCATGATACCTAAACTTCGTTCCGGCTGGAAACTTTTAGGGTCGTCAATGCTTTGCAAAACGCAAGCGATTGCTGCGGGCAGTTCAACAAGGCTTTTGCAATTTCACCCGGAAATGACCGCAGGCCAACTACGGGCGCTTGCAATGCTTCGCAAGAAACATTTGATCAGCGAAGGGTTTCTTTGCGACGAAAAAAATTTCTCAAAATTCATGCGCAGTATAAAAAATACGGAAAAAACCGGTACGAAGATTTTGCGGAATTTTATTGAAAAGTTTGCTATCCCTCATCACAACCGCAGTGTGGAAAACACGCGTTTGACATAATACTTTTGCGCTCATATCCTTACTTCATGGTAAAAAAACAAGTAACAACGGAAGATTTGGCGGTTATGATAAAAAACGCATTTGAATCTGTAGACAAACGTTTTGATGCGGTGGATAGGAGGCTCATCAATCTTGAACATGATGTGTTATATCTGAAAAGCCATGCCACCAAAATGGAAGTGTGGATATCAAAACACGAAGACGAGCATGATGCTATTACATTGCGATTGACAAAACTTGAAAAAATTAAAGCAAAAGCGTAAGAAACTGTCTGAAAAGTCTTTTTCTTTACGAAATTCTTGAATTTTGTTTTGCGGCAAGGACGGACGTAGCCGCGGTCAAAATTCAAGAATTGCAGTAGAAACGAGACTTTTCAGACAGTTTCTAAGATCAATATCACTATGCATAGCGATCAAAATTTCCGGGTAGCTTCATATTTTTGGTTTAGCAACCTAACCTCTCTCGAGGAATGGGATTTTATGCATTACCGCTAAAATGTGTTGGCAATGCACAGTAAAACCTCTTCCTCGGAAGAGGTTTTACTTTTCCGAAATTAAAAAGTTCCTTTACAATTTTACAGGGTCTGTTGCCGAATTGTCTTTGAAGCGAAATTTCAGAAATTCGAGGCAAATACTCACACAAATTTTGCGGCCTACCTGCAAGGTAAGCCAAGAAATTTTTTGGAAAATTTGACCGAATTTATGCAATTGTAGCCAAAGTATAATTCGGCAACAGACCCTTACAATGACAAGAGAGGTGCCTTATGCAAGATGAGCTGAAGAGATTTTGCCGACAATTCAAATTTAAAAGATATTTTGCAGGGTATATCGGTATTGAACGCGAGCATTTTCTTGTGTCGCCGGACGGAATATATGTTCCGAAAGCAAAAGAATTTCTCGCCAGAATAAATGATACGCGCTGGACTTATGAACTCTCCGCGTGCCAAGTTGAAAGCCGCACTACACCGCACAAGGATTTAAAGTGGATTGAACGTGAATTACGCGAAAACGAAGCAAAAGGGAATTTTGAAGCAGTTTATATGGGGCTTCAGCTCATAAATGCCGAAGTCGGTGATCCACAAATGCCCCATGATTTATACCCTGATCCGAGATACTTAAACATTACAAAAAAAGCATCACCCGAAATGGTACATGCCGGGTGTCGTGTTGCGGGGACACATATTCACATTGGCGTTCGCAATATGGCACACGCGATTCGTGTATATAATGCGCTGATTCCCCATCTTGATACTTTTTGCTACATTGGAGACCATTCAAACGGAGAGCGCCTGCGTCTATACCGCGCCATGGCAAAATATTGGAAACCTGAGCCATTAAAAAACAGAGAACATTTTTTTGAAATTGCAAAAGAGCAGGGCTTTACCGATAATCCTAGAAATTGCTGGCAACTTATCAGAATTTCACAACATGGCACTGTTGAATTGAGGATGTTTGGCACCGCAAAACACATCGAAGAGATAATGGGATGGATTCAAATAATTCAAACCATCCTCAACGCAAGCATGGCCGCTTAAAAACCAATGGATTTTGAAAGGAGAACATAGTTTATGTTTTGTAATCCGCGTAGTTGGAATTCTCACTATACTTCTCGTTTCCCTGACGATTTTGATCACCGCGCAAGCACGACGCCAAAAAAGCGAATAGTGCCCGAAGATATTGATTTGGAAAGCGTGGTTAAAGAGATAGTAAAAAAAGAAAGATGGAAAACGGCAAGAGCCAAGAGAGCAGAAAAAGAATACCGGTATTTTTTGGCTCTTATCCGCCGTCACTCAACTGCAAAAGCTGTTCCATGGAATAACGATCTTGATACGTTTTGGCATTATCACATTCTCGATACGCAGAAATATGCCGCTGATTGCAAAGCGCTTTTCGGGTATTACCTTCATCACGATCCGCATATAAAAAATATGGCTGAACATAAAGCGGCCGTCCGAAAAACTTTGAAATTGAGAGAAGCGAATAATGTCTAAATCTGACCTAGTCCGTACCGTTCGGTACGGACGGTCTAGGACGTTTCGGCCGTTTACGATCTAAAACATAACAGCCGCATGGTTCGCCCAGCGGTTTTACTGTACGCAAGCAATCCTTGAAATTTGACAAAAAGTTTAAACTGATATAAAATACGGCAACGAACTTTTCCAATTTAATATGGTAAAATTTGAAAGGAGGCCTGAAAATGGCACAAGCAAACGCTGATTCATCTGCGATTTTACAAGAAATTTTGGGAGAGGTAGATAAATCGGTCTCGCAACTGCAAGCGGCCAAGACCGAAGATATCGGTCTAACAATCGAGAATTTGCAGAAAGAGTTTGATAGCGCGGCAAAAATTCAGGACAAGCGGATGCGGGAAGCCCGTATTAGGGTTCTTACCGCGACATTTGAGGAACTGCAAAAACAGACGAACATAAAACAGGACCTTCTTGCAAAAGGCATGTTCGCCCTGGAAGCATACATTGAGAAATTTGGTGATGTTTTTAAGGGGTTGGGGGAACCGAGTGCGGAAGACAAAAATTTGCTTCAGCAATCAGAGCTGGAAGTGAAAGGGGCGGAGGAGACGCTTGAAGCGGCAAGATATAAGACATTTTTCAAGGGTAGAGCAATTGCAAATGCCGAGACCGAACTCGAAAGCGCAAAAGGTAAGCACGCAGAGCTTGCCAAAGAAGTTCAAATGCGCACACGGCAAAAACTGCTCTCATCAACCCTTGATGAATTGGCGCAACAATTTTTGCTTTGGTCAAAAAAGACGGGGGATGCCCTTGAAAAAGATATCTCGGACGAGGGCACGCAAATAGATATTATCGTGCAAAGGAAAACGGTGGCAGTAGATATACAAAAGCAGGCCACTCAAGCGTGCGAAAAGCTTGGCAGTGAGTTGAAAGCCAAAGAGGCTGATCTAAAAGCCGCGGAAGATAGATTAACCGAACTCGAAAGCGGCACCTCCGAGTTTGTCGCACAAGGAGAACTGATCGGCAATCTTCGTTCACAAGTTGAAGATCTCGGCGGACGAGTAAACAATGCCATGATTTTGTCAACAAATAAGTCAAAATATGTTGATCACTTGGTGGCAAACGAAATCGCGCACAGAAAAATAAGAGCGAATGCTCGAGCGCTACTTACTATTTTGCGCAGTTCATCGGAGGAGCGCATTGTATTATTCAAATCGCGCTTGGAACTTGCCAAAAAAGCCGCCGACCAGGAACTTGGGAAGCAAATCCATACCATGGGTAATGAAATGGATATGGATAACTTAGGAGCGGCAGTCGCTTATGGCGCGGCTTCCGATAGGTTGATAAATGACATTCTCAAGGCGCTTCCCGGAGAGGCGCGGGAAACGGCGGGAATTCTCGCCGCACAGGCCGAGGCCCATGCGCAAACACGCAGGGAACGGCAAGATATACTTGCTGAAATAAAGGAAAGATTTGGCGTTGACTTGTCAACGAAATCTTTCTATTCGTATGTTGCGGGCGATGGTGGGACAGAAAAGGAACCCGCAAAGCCCGAAGAAGCAAACACGTTCTAAAACCTTCAGTGGAGGGGGACCATCAAGGTTCCCCTTTTTAAACAGGAAAAGGGAGGAGTGCATCATGGCTTTAGACAATGATCCAAATTTTGGGACGCTTGAATCGGGAGACGATTATGCACAATACTTCAATCTTCTGGCAAACGCCTTCACGTGGCTTCTTGCATGCTACTCAAGCGGAGCCGCCGAAACATACGAAGCCGATATTGTGCCGGGTTTTCTCCGGAAGATGCTTTATACTATAGAAACGCTCCGCGTTAAATATACCTACGGATCGGCATACAACCGCTCGCTTTGGGTGGATCTTACTGATTCCGGATTTCCCAATTCACAGGAAGTTACGAACATTGTGGCGGATATTCTTGGTAGAAAAGAACGTCTGCGCGCACTTCCTGCCAAATCGGCAACAAAAGGGCTACTGCTCGATACTATTTTTTCCCAGTATGAAGCGCCGCGGGAAATGCTGTGGCAACTTTCGGAACGCGAGTACCTTGAGATGCTTGATGAAGAAAAACTTTTTCTTTCGTTCACGCCGGGAGAATTGATTAACCGCGATGAAGATCAAAAATACCGAAACTACATTTACTCTTGGGCGTGCTACGATTTCCGGTCAAACCGGCCATACATTCATTTGATGACTTTCGATCAGGACAAGGAAAAACAGCCCCTCGAAGAGAAAGGCGCTTCATATTATGAATTTCTCCAGGTGGTAAAAGGCGAAGGTTCGCGGGCGCCGGATGTGGCGATTCTTGCAATTGCGATTGATGAGGCGCTGGAAAGCATACACCCTACCGTACTCAAACGGCTTTGCATCGGACCGCTCTATGGAAACTTGCTGTTAAGCGGCAAAAATATTGAGGAAGAGGATGTGAAGCAATCAACAATGCGGTCGCTTCTTTCGCGCTACAGCCGCGCAAAAAACGATTTTATGCTTTTCTCAAGCGATGATATAGTTTTTTCCAAATCACGGCAAACTTTTCGCGGGATTTTAAACCCCCGCGGCAAGGTGCGGGAAATTTTTGCCATCACCGAAACCGATCCGGAATGTTATGCGCGGCACGCTTCAGTGATAAATCACTACTGCCTTCTGCCGCACTGGGTCCTGCAAAATATCGATCCGCATGAAATCGGGGAAAATCTTCCTGAATTCAATCGCTGCCAAAAAATCACCTACAACGACAGGAAGGAGGTAGAAATCCATGGCCGAGGCTAAAAATGCTATACCTATTGCCAAAAGTGATCTGAAAGATTTTGCGGAACGCGCCACGCGTTTTTTGCAGGTAACGAAGTGGCGTCCAAAACCGGGACTCATGCCAAAAGAAAAACAACCACAAATTACCGATGCACTTGTCGGCGTTCCGCAACTTAAAGAGACGGTACTCATAACCGCTCCTCAGGAAGAGCAAGTATCCATTCTTGAATCTGCACGGCGCGTTGCTGGAGATACGGTGTTCTTGTCGGACACATTGAATCATATTTTGCTGACTCTTCGTACCGGCATTCAAATCGGCGCGCATTTATCAAAACTCTATGAACGTGCATCCAATTTTGATGGACTTAAAGATCTCAATGCACAGGGAAAGATGACCGATCTCCAGCGTACTGAATTTCGCTCAAAAAGTCAGACGGCGTCCTCCATCGCGCTTTTTGCGCTTGCGTATTATATTGTGTGGGATCTTGAATCGAAAGCGGGAGATGTGGAGAAAGTGAATGTTGATTTCAGCGATGTTCCTGAATTTGCGCTTCGCGGATCGCTTGATGCTGTTCAGTGCGCGCTGTTTTACTACGGAGCTTACCTTGAAAGCGGGAGTATTCGCACGGAACAAGAATTCATCAAACTAACGCTTGTTTATTTTAAGCGTGTGCTCGAAGAATTGAAGTTGCGGAAAGATTCCTTTGCGTATCTCGAGCCTTTTACTTCCTGCACCTACCAACTTGAAGAATCGGAATTCAACGTGCAGGGGTTTGAAACAGAAATTTCTGGAGGAAGAGTAAGTGTTGAATTCAAAAGAACATCCATTGAAGAAATGGTGGGAAACAGAGACGCAAAGCATCATGCATCTCGCCTGACGAATAGCCTGCTAACATATAGTCCCAAGGATAAACGTAATCCTATGTTCGATCTTGGTGGATTCACCACGGTTATCCTCGGACACGGAAAGCCCGGTACCGGAAAATCTATGATGATTTCGGTTACTGCCACGCAACTTAATGATCGATGTAAGGAATATAATTATCCATTCCTTTTTTGGCAGATGCCGGACACAATGGTTTCATCCTTTCAAGGAAAATCGGCAGAACACATGTATAACTGGATATCGGCATTACGCGATACTTCTAAAATTATTTATGCGCCTATCGACGATGCGGAAAATAATTTGGAAGAACGTACCCGCCAAAATGCATCTGAAGGCACCCGCCAGATTGTGGGCGTATTCCTCCGTAATAGCGAGAGCGCTGTTGCCGTGTGGAGAGGTAATGCCGTCCTTGCGCTCTACACCAATATCCCAGATCAAATCGATAAAGCTGTGCTTTCACGTGTACAGACAAGATTTTCAATTGATGGCGCAAAGACCATACATGACTTTCTTGACCAGGATTATCTGTGGTGGAAACGATATTTAGAGATCAATCCCGGATTTGTAAATTTGCGAGATCCGGATGATTATGCATATCTCACCGAACAAAAATTGGTGAAGCGTCTTGATGAAATTAAAGAATATGGAGCAGAAATAGCCGAAGCGACTATTAGTGATATTGTGAAAAGCGTTGAAAAACGTTATCCGCGCACTTCTCATATGTTTTTCGCGACACTGTTCGCAGAAGTAATGCGTGCGCATCCGCAATTCAGTTCTCGCGATTTGCGCAATATCCAAAGCGCTGTAAGCATGAGGATTATGGATTTCGACTATCCCGAACATTGGGAGGATCATCCGGAAGATTTTTTCTTTCAGCCCTATGATCGCAAAATGGCAATGCTCAAAGAACTCATGATTGCTAATATGCACGGACTTTCCTTTGCCGATATTCGCTATCAGGAAACTGTGCGCTACCTGGACGAGATGATAAAAATTACTGAAAAAGGCAAACGCCGAAGAATTGAAGAACGTGCGGAGCAGATTGAAATCGAAGTTGCCGCGCAAGAGCGCGCCCGGCAAAATGTGACATTACATTAGGCCAAGGAGGGTGAATGAAAAAACTGATTGAAGCGGGACTTTTCGGTGCGGGACTTACGCCGATAGATACTCCGGAGCTTGCGCGGCGGTACAATATTTGCCTGAAGTTTCTCGGCATTGAACCGACCGCGCTTACGACGTTTTCAGTTGACGGCATTGGGTGGAGTCCGGAAATTGCCCTTGAGCGGAAAAATAATTACTATCTTTGCGCGGGAATCGCAAATCCCATGGGGGTTATTATGACTCCCAACCAGCGCAATAAACCGGTATATTTCCCTTTTAGCTCATACGAACGGCCGATGCTTCGGGCCTATTTCGACCGTCATCACAATGCAATTGCCGATATTACCGCGACTGCTTTTGTGGGACTCGACATAGATCAGGAGTTGACGCGTTATGAAAGTCCGTACGACCTGACTCTTGTGCGCTATGTCATTCTTCGTTCCATTGCGGGAGGTCTTTTTGACGCCGCAAAAGAGCAAAAAGCTCTTGTCGGGCGCTTTATGAGCGATACGCTTGATTGGTTCAATACTCCCGTTATTCCGGCGCTTATAAAAAGTGCCGAAAAATGGGGGGACCTGCGCCATCGGAGCACGGATATTCCGGATTTTAGATTCGATATACATAGCTATTACACGCTTGCTTTTGGCGGAGTATTCGTACTGCGCTCCGAACGGACTGGCGGGACGATACTCATTGTTGAAGATGAAAAGATGGAAACTCTAAAAAAGGATATTGAACGAATGGCTTTGTCGGATAAAGAATTGCCTTCACGGCTCCGCCGTGAAGGTTTCGCAGAAATCAATCTTGGCTGGTATCGGCAACACCAAGAAGTGCTTACCGAAAAAAAGGAAAATTTACTTGCATGGATGCTGTGCAAAAATGACCCGGTGGCGGATTTTGTCAATATGAAAATGGCGCAAAAACGCCAGCACGCGATGAAGCTTGCCGACGACTTGCCACCGGTATATCACCAGATAGAACGTTTTTCGCGCGAACTTGCGGCGGGGCGTAACCCGAAAATAGATTCGCTTCCAAGCGAACTGCAAGTATTGCTTCTGCGTCCGCACGCGAAACTTCCGGAAAGCGAACAAGAAGTAGTTTGGATGCTTCTTTCGCACATACAGCAAATTGATGTTTTTCGGCTGTATGCTGCGGATAAAAATTCATTCTTCACGCAATGTCAAAATTGGCCCGAAAATTTTCTCGACTGGGCCGCAACAATCATCCGCGAGCGATATATTCCCCGGATGAGCCGGTAAGGAGGTATGTTATGATTTCTTATGGATTTTTTACGGCAATTATTATTGCATTTTTGGTGGGAGGATTTGCTTGCCTGATAGACATGCATTTGGGAGCATGGCTAAGACGCGGAGTGTATAATTATACGCATAAAGACGCACTCATTGATTCAGACGAAAGCGGATATATTTATCGGCGCAATGCAAATATAAGATTTGGTTGGGCGATTGCATTGGTGCTTCTAACGCATTGGTGTTTAATCCACTATGCCATCATAAACATACCAATATCTGTCATCTCTATTCCTCTTGAACTTGCGGCAATTATGATTGGATTTTACGCCGGACCATTTTTGAATAAAATTTGGGAACGGCGGAAACCGCTTCTTGACACCATCGATAAAATGGACAGCGGAGAGACCGACGTAAAAAAAGAAGTGCGCAAGGTGGTGGAACAAGTAAAAGACGCATTTCATGTTCCGACCGATTCGGAACAACAAAAGTCCGCGCAAAAAGAGAGTGCTGTAGAGACTAAAACACTGAGTGCGAAGATAGAGGAAAATCCTCAAAAATATATTGACGCATTTACGAAAGGAACATAAATGAGCGAGCAGGTGGTGACCATTCCTTCAGAAAATATTCCTGTAAATGGAGAGACGGACCATGGCAAGTTATACTGGGCATTCCGTCATACCAAAGAAAAAATAACTGATCTTTTGCGAAGGCATAAGATTCTTCTTCTGTTGATGGCTGGTGTCGTGCTCATAACTTCGTTGATCCTTCGTGCGGCCATTCATCCTTATGTGATGGTACTTCGTACGAGGATTTTTCTTGTGGTTCTGGGCGCGCCTCTTTTCTACATGCTTTGGCAAATGCTCTTCCACGGATCATGGAAACGCCGCATTCTAACGACCATGATAACGATACCGCTTCTCTATGGCGCACTGCGATGGGGAGAAGCAATACATGAATACTTGGCACTCTACTGGCGGTATGTAACCATAACACCAGAAAAATTTGAACAGGTATCTCTTGTTATGGCAAGTATTGCGAGCGTATCCGCAGCATCCGTCATATTGCACTATCTGAAAAAAAGCTCATGGAAAAGACGGCTGGCCACATGCGGTATCACAATACCATTGCTGGCAGGCGCCATATACTGGAGAGCGGAAATAATAGATTTTTGGTGGAAGTCGCATCTAACGTATATTCAGGTTGAATTGGAAGAACTATTGCTTACCGGCCACGAGCGAATACAGCCGCTCCATTCCATATACTCTTTGGCAAATGAGAAAATGGATCAAAATGAATCCCCGTCAATACCTGACACAGTGCGCATTGGAAAAGAATACCGATGGACTATGGCGGTTGAACCTACTTATGCGCATCGGGCGCTAAGCGGAGTGCATGAACTCTTCAATGTATCCGTGACGACACCGTCCCCAGATTTTTCGAAAGAAGGGAGCCGTGTGGAAGTAGATTTTCCTACCGGTGAAGGACTTCTTTTCGGAAGAAATTCATTTACTGCGACTATTAAAACCCTAAGTTTGTGGTGGAGATACTGGAACTACGAGCCCACTGATGTCGCGTATGTTACGGATGAGAACGGCGAGTGGGTGCAACTTGTGTCGCTTGTGCGATGGAAAGGCATCTTTTTCCCCCGCCCGGAATTCGGAGGGGTACAAGTGATTCGGCAAATCAGCACGCAGTATGAAAAAGAAAACAAAATACCGAATTTTCTTGAATTTATATCCCAAGATATATCGTTGATGCTCTTTGGCGTAGGAGAATGGATACCGCCGGAAGAAATCGGAAAGCACACATTTTTGGTAGGACAGAATGTCCTGCCTCAAATGGTATCGCGCTATATCGGCAACTCATTCAGATTCCAAAATGGATTTTTTGCTCCATTTCCCTTGTCGCACAAAGGCGATATACGGATTCCTGATCTTTTGGATGATATCAATCCACAGCCCTTCGCGACGTTCTTTTATTTGCCGGATAGAGAAGGAGCTTTGTGTCACTACTTGTCTCTTGAACCGTATGATCCTGATAAGCAGGGCACGAACACAAGTCTTTTTATCCCCACTGACGGCTCGGGCCCAATCTATGTGTATAAGCATTTCCGAAAGGGACGAGACTTGTTGGGTGTCAGCACTATTGCCACAAAAGTAATGGATTCAAAGAAGCTCTATAACTGGGAGAAACATAGGCCCGTAGAACACCGGCCATTCATCAAACTAATCGATGGAAAGCCAAGATTTTTTTGGCTCACCACCATTGTGACCAAAAAAGATGATGAAACTATAGAGGCAGAAACTTCAGGAACAGAAAAAATACCTAACCTAAATCGAAAATTTATTGCCGGGGCGAATCCGGAAATTGCCCTTACGGATGGCGTAACCGGTGAACCGATTTGGGTGGATCCTGCCGCTCTACAAACGTGGGTGGAGGAGTTGGAAAAACATTTTCAGCATTGATATAAAAATTAGCTCTTTATCGTTCATTGAACAAAAATCAAACCGAGGGATTTCCCCTCGGTTTTTAATTCATAAATTTGACAGTCAGCAACCATATGCCTTGACAAATATATATTAAATAATATATAGTTTATAGTAGTTTTATTGACATAAAAATGAGTGAAAGGAGGTCGCTTTGTACTTAGGATTACTCATGCTATTTCCTGTGATTGTGGGTGTTAGCGGCTTACTATGGTCTCGCGGAAAAATATCCATCAAAGAATTTTTTGTTCTGGAAGGATCGTGCTTATTTGTACTTACGATTGGATTTTTTATTGCGCGATTTTCTTCTACCGCTGATGTGGAAATATGGAGCGGACGCATTACGGCTAAAGAGCGAGTACGAGTAAGCTGTGAACATTCGTATAGCTGTAATCCGCATTCCTGTAATTGTGATTCGAAAGGCAATTGCTCCACATGCTATGATACATGCTACGAACATTCCAATGACTGGGATTGGGATATTATTACTTCAAATAGTGAAACAATTACAATTGACAGGATTGATAGCCGAGGATCTTACGAGCCACCGCGATGGACTCAAGTATCTATAGGCGAAGCTACGGCACAGGCGCACTATTATGAAAATTATATCAAAGCGCATCCGGAGTCTATACTCCGCACTCATGGCAATAGAAAAGCCTTTGAGAATCTTATCCCGGAGTATCCGTCCATAATTTATGATTATTATCACAATAACCGATTTATCACTGTAGGAATAAGAGAGCCGGAAACAAAATTTTTTAATCGAGCATTGCAAGAGATCAATGCGGATCTTGGGGCTAAGAAAAAAGTAAATATTATTGTTGTGGCGGTTAATACCGCCGATTCGGCATATGAGTTTGCGCTTGAGGAGGCGTGGATAGGAGGAAAGAAAAATGATCTGGTGGTGATTCTTGGCGTTCATGAATATCCAAATATCTCGTGGGTCAGAATTATGTCATGGACGCTTGCGGAAGAGTTGAAAGTTGAACTACGCGATACGTTAATAGACATCGGTTCAATGAAAAAAAATGATGAATTGCTTCGTGCGATTCGCGATCACGTCGACCGCCAATTTGTACATCGCCACATGAGCGATTTTAAATACCTCATGGCCGGTGCACAACCGGGTATCACAGGAACAATGATTCTGTTTATTATTGGGGTATCTGCATCAAGCGGACTCGCATATTATTTTTATCGCAACGATCCTTTTGAATGCAGAAGATACGGATAGCGAGCACGGGGTTGGCTTTCGCCGCACTGTTTCAAAGTGCTTTCCCGCAACCTTTAACAAAAAAAATGGAGGGTCACATGAAGACACTTGCGATACTCGGAACAATCGGGGTATTGGTCTTATTTTTTGTTGTGGGATATTTTGGATTTCAGAATACTGCAAATGTTCACGAAAACGGGATTATTGCGCAGTATGATGTTAATAAAAATGTGTATGATAATGGGTGGAAAGAGATAAAAGAAATGGCACAGATACCAGATATGTATACCGGACAGCTGGAAAAGCTCTACAAAGTAGCGCTGGAAGGACGCTATGGTGCAGATGGGTCAAAAGCAATGATGCAATTTATTCAAGAGCAAAATCCAACGATTGACTCATCGCTTTTTAGGCAGATTCAGCAGTCAATTGAAATTTTTCGAAAACGATTTACCGCCGAGCAAACCGCGTTGGTATCAAGAAAACAGGCATATAGAAATTATCTCACTGGAACATTCAGCGGCCGTTTATACAACTCGATTGCCGGTGGATATCCAAAAATCGACATGACAAAGTATGATATTGTCACGTCCGATAAGACGGAGGAAGACTTCGGCACTAAGCGGTCGCGGCCGCTTGATTTTAAGCAAGATTAGTTAGCGGCCGGCGTAGAGTGGTTGATAGCTGTAAGCTATAAGTATATGCAAATACGGACATCCTAATCAGATGTCCATTTCTTTTTACACCACAAACGTTCTCAAATCCGGGATGTAGATATACTCATTTTGCCTTTCAAAAATGGTTCCAATATTGTTCACAATACGGAGAAAATAACAGCGAATGCCGGCAATTTTGCCGGCGTTTTAAAATTGACAATTTCTTGTGAAATAATGGGTCTGTTGCCAAATACCATTCGTTCCGAAAATGATGAATTTCTAGACAAAATTGCTGAACAAACTTTGAGGCCTATCTGGAAGATAAGCTAAAAAGTTTTGAAGCTATTTTGGCAGAAATTCATATTTTGGCAGAAATTCATCATTTGCAGGAGAAATGGTATTTGGCAACAGACCCATAAAAGAACGCTGGCCAAAGGCAGGCATTTTTATTTTTCTTGACTGTTATCATTAAATAGGGTATAAAGAAAATAGGTCATTACAGAACCGGAGGCAGGTTTATGGAAATTGAAACATTGGAATATATCGGACAATTTTGGGTGGAGTTTGAGCCTACATTCCAATTAAACGGTTTGGAAAACGTTTCATTTGTTGCGAGCGTGCGAAAAGACACAAATGCTACATTGCTTCATTTCAAATGGGCGCGCGTGGTTCTACCGCCAGATGCAGATGAATTGAGTTTATATGCCGGAGACATGCAGTATTCTTTGCCGAAAAGCAAAATTGTACGAGTTTTTTATCCCGGCGGAATATTTTTTAAACAGCCAGTTCAGCGTAGAGAAGGGGAGACGACTTACATTGGCTAGCATAAATAAATCATTTTCCTTTCTTGCGGCAGGGGAAAATAGGGAGACTTTTTTTAAACGTATTGAATATTTTTTCCCTTCGCTTGATCCGCGGTATCAGATGATCACAAGAGCGTATGATACTTCAAAAGACGCCTTTCACGGAAAGAAGCGGGAAGGCGGAGAGCGGTATTTTGAGCATCTTCGCGCGGTGGCATTAATTCTTATCGACTATCTCCGTGTTCGCGACTATGAGCTTTTGGTTGCGGCACTTCTCCACGATATTGTCGAGGATATAATGATGTGGAGCGTAGCAAGGGTGCAAAGGGAATTCGGAGACCGCATAGCGCTTCTGATACAGTGGTTAAGTAAATCCAGTGCTCTGTTTGATTTGAATGGAGAAAGGGAACATT
The DNA here is from genome assembly GCA_016181585.1 of Candidatus Sungiibacteriota bacterium. Classification (GTDB taxonomy): domain Bacteria; phylum Patescibacteriota; class Minisyncoccia; order Sungbacterales; family HO2-52-23; genus JACOYX01. The sequence continues at coordinate 44,937 of JACOYX010000016.1, forward strand.
TATATCACCGGCGATTCCAATTTGCCCCGCGGGATTTTTTTCTCATAAAACTTGCTGATCGTTGGCACAATCTTTTGACGTTGCATTATTGCTCAAAAGCAAAACAGCGCCGCAAGATTGTGGAAACAAAACTGTACTACTTGCCGTATGCGGAAAGGGAATTGATTTTGCTTCATGAGATAGAAGCGGCAATCGATTCAATTGAAAAAACATGGAGCAAGAAACAATAACCTTGAATACTATAGGTCAACCAGAAAGCGGAACCACTCCGCTTTTTATTTTGCTAATTTTTGAAATAAGGTATAATGGCATAAGGTCGAGGGTGACGAGCAATATTAATTTAAGCAGTAGGTCTAATATCTAAAACTATGGACGAGCAAAAATGCAAAAATTGTCACAAGGACACTATGGGGCACAAATGCGATATGTGCGGGGAAGAAGCCGAGGCGCACAATGCGGATCATTCCTGTGGCGGAAATCATTGTGTTGGCAAATGCTCCGGATGCAGTGAGGCGGAAACGAACTGTAAATGTGAGGCATAGACTGCAAGCTAAAGAAAAATCCCGGTACGCCGGGACTTTTCTTTATATCAACATGCTACTATACTGATCCCATGACGTATACGATCACCGTGTTTGCAAAACCGGCGTCGCGGGAAAATAATGTCGAAAAAATCGGCAATGCGGAATTCAGAGTATCCGTGAAGGAGCCGCCGATTCAGGGACGCGCCAATGCGGCTGTTATCGCGCTCCTTGCAGAATATTTTAATGTTTCGCGCGCGCAAATTCAGATTATCCGCGGGCACGCTTCGCGGGAAAAAATTATTCGTATTAGCACACCCTAATGTGCATACGGTAACTATCTACACCACCCTTTCATGCGTTCATTGCAAAATGGCAAAAGAATTTTTCAAAATTAAATAACTATTTTTCTATAGTCTAAATATATGAAAACTGGATTGGTGATAGGGAAATTTTATCCGCCGCATAAGGGACATAAATATCTTATCGGTACTGCGGAAAAGGCGGTGGATCGGCTCATTATTATTGTTTGTGAACGGGATGATCAGAAAATTTCCGGCGATCTGCGCGCCAAGTGGCTTCGCGCAATACACCCGCACGCAGAAGTGCTCATAGCCGAAGACATTAAAAAAGACAACGATCCCTATGCATGGGCGGAATATATAAAAAAACTTCTCGGGCTTACGCCGGATGTGCTCTTTACTTCCGAAGATTATGGCGAGCGCTATGCGGGGATTTTAGGATCGCGGCATACAATGGTGGATAGGGAGCGGACTATGGTGCCCATTACTGCCACTGAAATAAGGGAAAATCCGCTGGAATACAAGGAATACTTGGAACCCTGCGTCTATGAATATTTTCTGAAAAATCGCAACTAACGAATAATAATCTTTAACATTAGATATTATTCACCAAACTCCGCACACGCTCATTGACATATAGATTAAAAAATTGTACTATCGGGGATAGTGAGAAATGGAGGTTTACATGACAGAAAAAGCCTTTTTTGATCCGAAAAAGACAGCGTTTATTATCGTGGATATGCAGAGGGATTTTTGCCGAGGCGGGGCGCTTGCCGTGCCAGAGGCGGATCGTTTAATTAAGCCGATAAATCGGTTAAAGCGGCTTTTTCAAAGTCAAGGCGCATTGGTCATGGCCAGCAGATGCTGGCATCCGCAAGAAAGCGTACATTTTGAAGACTTCGCTGTGCATGGAGTGCAAAATACCAAGGGTGCCGAATTTAATCCCGGGCTTGATCTTGAAGGCGTTATGCTGATTTCTAAGGGTATGGATCCTGCCGAACAAGGCTTTTCGGTGTTTGACGGCAGGAGCGAAAATGGAAATCCGTTTGATGCTATTCTTGAGTGGAATAAAATTGAGACGGTGCTATTTGGCGGTGTTGCTCTTGAGTATTGCGTGGCTTCAAGCGTGCGTGATGCTCGTGGGAAAGGGTATCGAGTTGTATTGGTCGAAGACGCGGTGCGCGCCTTTGATCCTAAAAAAAGAATCGATACTTTGTATGAGATGGTGCATGGCGATGTGGAGCTTGTACAATGCTCCGAAGTAATAAAAAAGTTCTTTCCGAAACCAAAAAAATAACAAGCGGGGAGCGCGGCAGGCGCCCGCTCCCTTAGAAACCGTCCAAAAAGTCCATATTCTACTGCAAATCTTTAACTTCGGCTGCAAAACCTTCAGAGTTCGCCAGATTATTGTCCTAATAGTCTTTCCACACTCTTCAGGTTTTTCTCTCGAAATTAAAGATTTTCGTAACGAAAGAGACTTTTTAGACGGTTTCTTAGAGAATTGCCGCGGAATTTTCGGAGACGTGGTCTCCGAAACATATTCGGCTTCAATTCTCTTCCTCTAATATAAAATATCGGAGGAGGCGTTCTTTACATAAAACCCAAAAAGGAGAAAAATATGGCACTTTCCAAGAGAGAATTGGTGGAGAGAGAGAATGCACAAGAGGAGAACAAAATAAAAGAATTGGAGATATTTATTGACGAACAACTTCGGAAAAAATTCGAGTTGGATGGCAAAGTAACTATATCTTTTAACCATAGTAGCGGTCAGATGTCCGAACGTCAGATGAACATAATTAAGCGGATATATGAATTACCTGAAATTGGCTGGAAAATATCTGTTGAGATTACATCTTGTGATATTATTTTGACTTTCGAATAAGATTTGTAATATGCCCACCATTGCACTCTTTGGAACAAGCGCTAATCCGCCCGGTGAACATCATAGGGAAATAGTACGCGCGGCGGCAAGGATGTTTGATAAAGTAATTATTGTGCCTTGCGGCCCGCGGACGGATGGAAAACTTACCGTAAACGATATCGCGCCAATTCATCGTGCGATCATGAGTGATTTGGCATTTCGCACAATTGCGCCGAATGTCGAGGTTGATCTTTCGGATCTGGAGCGCAAATCTTTTACGAAAACCTATGAACTGGATGAGCGTTATCGGCGATATGGGGACGCATATCACATTGTAGGCATGGATCTTGTATCGAGAGATATTGGGGGGATCCCGCAAGTTCAAACATGGGAACATGGGTTGGATTTATGGAATAATGCGCGATTTGCCGTTGTGCTTCGCGTGGGGATACCGTTTAATCCACAAGATATGCCGCCGAACCACATCTTAATTTCCCCGGAAAGAAGCGGTTCGAGTACTGAAATTCGCCGCAACATATTTGAGCATAAATCGATTATCGGATTGGTCTCTCCCGAAATTGAAACATATATCGGGCAGTTCGGTCTTTACCGAGAATACAAAAAACACGACCGCATTTTTGTGAACATTTCCGAGCCGCGTATTATTTTCTTTGTGAATCAGCACAGCGAAGAGGCAAGGCGGCTTTACCAAGAAGTCAGGCATCTTGAAAATCAGGAAAATCCGAATCTTGTGGTAACGATAGGCGGGGATGGTATCATGACGCATGCTATTCGCGCGCATTGGCGCAGGCGCGTTCCGTTTCTTGGGATTAATGCGGGGCATGAAGGATTTTTACTGAATGAAAGAGTAGGGCACTTGACTGCGGATTTTTTTAAACAAGAATTTGTTTTGAGAAGTTCGCCTCTCTTGCATGTACGCGCTGTTGGCGACGATGGCGGGGTGCAGGAAATCATGGCAGTCAACGATGCTTGGATGCAGGTTGAGCCGGGAAATACGGGTTGGTTTGAGTTGTATGTGGACGGACGCAGAAAGTTTTCCGAAATCGACCCGGTGGAGGGTGATGGAGTTCTTGTTGCCACTGCGGCGGGATCAACGGCTTACGCCAGAACCATGGGCGCAACACCCATGCATTACAGCGAGGATAAACTGGTGCTTGTGGGATCGCACATTATCAAACCGTTTTCTTGGAAACAGGGGACTCATTTGCATAACGACGACGCCGAAGTGCGCATAGTCAATGCCGATAAAAGCGGTTGGCGCAAACTTTTTGGCTTTGCGGACAATCTAAAGCTCGGTCAAGTGAACGAGATGCAAATTCGTTTAAGCCGTATTGCATCCGCGCACCTTTTGTTTACTCCGCAAAGCGACCGGGAAAAAATCGACAAATACCGATTTCCGAAAAACTAGAAAGGAGGATGTATGTCTCTATTATGGCAGCCAATCATCCAGTCTCGGCTTGATACCGATTTTTACAAATTGACCATGGGTCAATTTGTCTACCATCGTTACCCTGAAGTTCGGGTAATGTATGAAATGAAAAACCGCACTAAGAGCGTGCGGATCGCTAATTTTGTAGATGAAAACGATTTGCGAAAGGAATTGAATCATCTGCAGGGGATATGCCTTACTCCTAAAGAATATTTTAATCTGCGCGATCTTCGTTTTGATGGGCGGAGACGAATGTTTCAAGATGATTATCTGGATTTTTTTCGGGGTCTATTTTTACCTGACTACCGCCTTGAAAAAGAAGACGGCGAATATAAGCTCACGTTTCCGGGAAAATGGAGCGAAGCAATATATTGGGAATCGCCGGCGCTTGCCATCGTTACAGAGCTGACGTACCAAGGCATGATGAAGCAAATGAGTTCTGCAGAACGATCCTTGCATATTGCAACCGGCGCGGAACGAATGGTGAACAAATTAAAAATCATCCAGAATTATCCCGGAATCAGCTTTATGGAATTCGGTACCAGAAGGCGTTTTAGCCGCGAATGGCAGGATTATGTTATAGCCTCTGCTAAAATGCTTGTGCCGCAGCATCTTCTCGGCACTTCGAATGTGTGGATGGCTATGAAGCATGGCATCAAGTCTGGTGGTACGGTAGCGCACGAGACCAGCATGGCTTTTGCTTGCATTTACCACTCGAACGATGATGAAATTCGCGCTTCGCAAATGAAAATGCTGGATGAGTGGGTACAGGAGTATAGCCCTTATCTTCTTACCGCTCTCACCGATCTTTATGGCAGCGCATTTTTCTTCTCCGAATTTAAAAGTCGCGCCGCCAAATGGCAGGGCATGCGCCAAGATTCCGGCGATCCTTTTGCGTTCGCGAAGGCCGCAATCAAGTTCTTTGAGGATTTGTGGATTAATCCGAAAACAAAAACAGTCTTGTTTAGTGACGGACTTGATGTAGACACAATCATAAAACTACATCTTGCTTTCAGCCAAAGCATTCAGTGCGCTTTTGGCTGGGGAACAAATCTCACGAATGATTTAGATTTTCCTCCGATATCGCTGGTGATAAAACTAATCGAATGTTGCGGATACCCCGCAGTAAAATTGAGTGACAATCTCGCCAAAGCCACCGGCCCCGCGGAAGAGATTGAGCGGTATAAAAAGATCTTTCGCCATACCGGAACACTATACGAACCGTGTACGTATTAAACAACTTTGAGTGAAGCGCATGGCACTTCACTCCTTTATGAAGTTTTTATTCTAACGACCTACTGCGTAAAGATTTTCGTTACGAAAATCTTTACGCAGTAGGTCTTAAATTTCGTGAAATAAAAACTTCTTGAGGAAAAGTTCTTTACAAAATAGAAAGGGACTGTTGCCGAATTATCTTTGAAGCGAAATTTCAGAAATTCGAGGCAAATTTTTCAAACAAAATTCGAGGCCTACCTGCAAGGTAAGCCAAGAAAAAATTTGACCGAATTTATGGAATTGCAGCCAAAGTATAATTCGGCAACAGTCCCAGAAAGGAAAATAATAATATGATGCCGATAGATTTAGTATTACTCCGTCATGGCGAAGCCGAAGGCAACATTGCGGCGGATCGCTCGAAGAAAGGGGACCACGCGCTCTTTACTCCCGAATTTAAGCAACGGCATAGTTCCATTTGGCGCTTGACCGACAGGGGGATAAAGCAGGCGCAAGCGGCAGGGGTCTGGATGAAAAACCATCTCGGAGTACATTTTTTTGATCGATACCATACTTCCACCCATCTTCGCTCAATGGAAACCGCATACAATCTCAATCTGCCCGCCATATGGTATCCAGACATTGATCTCCGCGAACGGGACTGGGGCATATTTGACTGTATGTCCCAGGAGGAGCGCCATGAAAAATTCGCGGAAGTATTCAAGCGGCGCTCTATTGACGGCTTTTATTGGCGGCCAACAGGCGGAGAAACCATGGCGGAGCTTTATATCCGCGCATTCAAAATCCCGATTGACACGCTTCACCGCGAATGTTCGGCGAAGCGAGTGCTGATTGTTTCGCACGGCGAAGTCATGTGGATATGGCGCTTTGGACTCGAACGCATGTATCTTGATCAATATCGCGATCTGGACAATTCCAAAAATACTTTTGATAAAATTCATAATTGCCAGATTTTGCACTATAGCCGCAGAGATCCCGTAAGCGGAGAATTGTCGCCGCACCTTGACTGGATGCGCTCGATATGTCCGTGGGACATCTCGATTTCTTCCAATGAATGGAGAGAAATCAAGCGACCCATATATACCAATAGCGAACTTGAACGAATTGTAAGCCAAGTTCCCCGCGTCATTTATTAATTCTTTTGCGCGAGTTCCGTTTTCAACGGGACTCCTTTATGGAGCGGCTTATTCTTACGAGAGCAGGTCTCGTGAGAATAGGAAACTCCTTGAGGAAAAGATTTTTGAAAACTTAAAACGAGAGGAGAACAACATGAAGCGGAAAGAAAAGTCTCCTGTTATTTTCCACTGCCCGCAAATGGAGAATTTAGCCAAGGCGGTTATTACGAGATCCGGAGTATACGCGCTTGCAAAAGGTATAATTGATTGGAACATATTTCCTGATGGCTCGCTCGACGCGGTGATTGGCGGGCGCGAAAAACGCAGCGGATATATTGCGAGTATGGTGCGGGGGCGCGATGTAGTGTTTCTTGCATCATTCGATTCACCGGCAGATATCCAGAATCAAATGCTGGTGATCTATCAGCTTGCGCGCCACGAGGCGCATTCGCTGAAGATTATTCTGCCGTATTTTCCCGGCACGATGGACCGGGAAGATCAGGAAGGCAGAGTGGTAAACGCAGTAGGATATATGGATCAACTGGCCAATATACCGCTCCAGCGCGGTCCGGCTATTGTCATTACGTTTGACTTGCATGTGCCGCATGAGCTTTTCTACCTCGGTCATAACGCGCGATGTCGCGCATTGAGCGCCTTGCCGCTTTTGAAGGGGCAACGCGCACTTTTGCTATCGCAGGAAAACCATACCGCAGTTGCGTTTCCTGATGACGGTGCATACAAGCGCTTTGCTCACCTGATGGAACCATTACACAAAATAATATGTTATAAAAAGCGCAACAGAGACGCTCGTAAAGTAGTTATTGTCGAGGGAGATCCGAAGGATCAGCATGTCATTATTGTCGATGATATTATTATGACGGGAGCAACCATGCTTGAGTGCAAGAATGTTTTGCTCGAAGCGGGTGCCGCAAGCGTGAGTCTTTTTGCTTCGCACGGCATTTTTCCGCAGGAATCATGGAAAAAATTTATTGATGCGGGATTTAAGCACATTTGGATCACCGATTCGTGCCCTGAAAGCGCGGGTGCGGTGCGAGGCCAGAAACCTTTTGAAGTGCTTTCGCTTGCATCGCTTATCGCACATGCAATAACCGAATAGCAATGAGGAAAAACATGGATATTGGAAAAAACAACTATGGATTTATCCGCGTAGCGGCAGTATCTCCGGAAATTAAGATTGGCAACCCGAAGCATAATGCGGAAAACATCATACAATGGCTTCCGACACTGCGTGATAATGCAATCGCCGTATTTCCGGAAATGTGCCTAACCGGCTATACGGTTGGCGATTTATTTTTTTCGGAGACACTGCAGAAAGCGGCATTGGACGCGCTCCGCAGACTTCGCAGGGCATCGGGACATTTTGACACTGTTCTGGTCGTTGGGCTTCCTTTAGCAGTTGGCGGCAAACTTTTTAATGTTGCGGCTGTGGTGCACCATGGAATGATTCTTGGCTTCGTGCCAAAAACATATCTCCCAACCTACAAGGAATTTTACGAAAAGCGCTGGTTCTATTCAGCACGAGAACTTACTGAAAGCTTTGTAGAGTTTGATGGACTGCGTATTCCTATCGGAGCAGATCTGCTATTTCCCATGAAAGGCACGCCTGGTGCAGTGCTCGGAGTAGAAATTTGTGAGGATCTGTGGGCGGCGATTCCGCCGAGTTCTCTGCAAGCGCTTCATGGCGCGACGATCATCGCCAATATCTCCGCATCAAATGATCTTATCGGTAAATCGGATTATCGGCGGAAACTTGTAGAACAGCAGTCCGCTCGAGGAATGTGCGGATACATATATTCATCCTGCGGATCGGGAGAATCTTCAACCGATGTGGTATTCGGCGGACATCTCATGATTGCAGAGAACGGAACCATTTTAGAGGAACGCAGGGGTAATTATTTTGGTCCGCTCCATGCGGCAATAGAAATAGACATTTGGCATCTTCTCCATGATCGCGGACAAACTTCTGATTTCGGCGAGGGTGTGCGCACGGTGAAGCTTGAAAAACCATTTCGAAGGCAGGAAATCAAAAATACTGATAAGATTATCACATCGCTTTCCCGGATTATCGATCCTATGCCGTTTGTGCCCTATGGCGGAGATGAGCGTAACATAAGGACGGCGGAAATTTTCTCAATTCAGGTGCGCGGACTTGTACAACGCATGAGGGCAACAGGAATCAAAGACCTTGTTCTGGGGCTTTCGGGAGGGCTTGATTCCACTCTTGCGTTTCTTTTGGCGGCAGAAGCGGCCAACATTCTTGAAGGTCGAGTATTCATATTTTCTCTGCCTGCCGCAGCGACCTCGCCGCGTACGAAAAACAACGCAAAACGTCTGGCAGACGAGCTTCAGGATTTGAAAGGGACACCCGTGCTATTTAAAGAAATAGATATTCGTGCAGGAGTTCGCCAGCAATTGCAAGATTTGGAGAGAAGCGAATCTGCCGAAGATACCGTATTTGAAAACACGCAGGCGCGGTATCGGACGATGCTTCTTTTGAACCACGCAAATTCTGTGCACGGACTTGTAGTTGGCACTGGAGATCTTTCGGAGCTTGCACTCGGCTGGTGCACATTCAATGGCGACCATATAAGCCACTACAATGTAAATTGCAGTATACCAAAAACGCTTGTGAAACATATTGTGGAGTGGTATGCGAAAAAATGTGCTCCGGATAAACTTGGGCGGGTGTTGGAAGATGTATTGAATACCGAGTATTCGCCTGAATTAACCGGAGACGGTGCGGCTCTTACCCAAAAAACCGAAGAGTTAATCGGCCCCTACAAACTTCACGACTTCTTTTTATATCACTTCATTCGCTGGGGATCTGGTCCGGAAAAGATTTTCTTTCTGGCCAAAGAGGCCTTTAAAGAAAAATATTCCGGACAGGAAATTAGAAAATGGCTCGGCGTGTTTTTTAAAAGGTTTTTTGAAAACCAATGGAAGCGATCGGTAATGCCTGATGGTCCGAAAGTGGGTTCGGTATCGCTCTCGCCGCGCGGCGATTGGCGCATGCCGTCGGATATGGACGGCGCGCTATGGCTTGCGGCAGTAGATAACATACAAGTAGAAGAGCAAAATAAAAAATAAATCCTATGAGGCTAAGCCTCATAGGATTTTTATTGTTCAAAGATAATTCTACACGAAAATATTTGATTAGCAGGTTTTATGAATTTACTGCAGCCAACGCCTCATCAAGTGCATCCATAATGGTGCTGAGCTCCGGAAGAGGGTTTCCGTCTCCGAAATCCGCAACAATCCGTCCCGATGAAAACCGCACCAGATTATTTTTTATATCGCTCTGAAAATTGTCTACCGCATCGCATGTGGCGTGGCTTAATCCAGCAGGGGATTCAACCGAGTACACCGATCCGCCGAGCGATGCCTTGTGCATGATTTGCGAATTATTGTTGAGGTGATACAGAAACCGCATTGTCCGTTGAAAATCGGCATTTTTCAGATAAAACGCAACCATGCCGCCATGATATTTTTTGCCGTCAATCGTCTCGAGATACTTTAATGCGTTAGCTCGCTGGGGATAGGAACCAAGCCCTGGATATGTTACGCGTTCTACCAGGAAATGCTGTTCGAGAAAATACGCAATGGCAAGCGCGTTGTGGCTCTGCTGTCGTATTCGCTCCATTAGGGTTGGCAGACAGAAGTTATAAGTAAGCCATGCTTCTATCGGTCCCAAGACCGCGCCGAGCTCTGTGCTATATTCCATGAGTTCCTGCCAAAATCGCGGACAACGCTCAAAAAACGCTTTCGAAACACTGCAATGCCCCATGAGCCACGACGATTCGCCGACAAAATATTTGGTATCGCTCGCGACCGCGATATCTATGCCCCATTTAAAAGGCTGAAATAACCCGTAGAGAAATGTTGTATCGCAAATCACCATGATATCGCGCACGCATTTGTGGGCGATATGCACAATCCCTTCTACATCCGGCATTGTGAGTGTTGGGTTGCCTGCCATTTCAAAAAATATGGCGCGTGTTGCGGGACCGATAGCATCGGAGAGTTTGAATCGCAAGTTTGGATCATTTGCCTGAAGAAAAGTGACTAAAATATTATGCGAAGCGCTTCGCGTGAGTTTGCGGAGCCACATGTAGGTGCCTCCGTACACGGGAAGCAAAACAATGATATGGATCGGTCCTTTTATCTCCGCCGCGGCGGCAAGAGCGGCGGTAACCGCCGCCATTCCTGAAGCAAACACACGGCACTTTGCCGCTCCTTCAAAATTGCAAATCCATTGTTCAAGATTGTCCACATCCGGCTGTCCCGCAACCCTAGAATAAAGATTATATTCCCCACGAAGCCCCCTCTTAAATGCGTCGTCATCCTGAATAGGATCGGAAACGTGCAAGTGAGGCGGGGGAAGATCGTATGCCGCCGCCAGTTTTTCAATGGACAACAGCGCTTCGGCGCCAGTACGTTGTCTTATTTTTTTCTTTCGTGCCATACCGCCTCCAATATCGTTATATAGTAGTACGAACTGGCTAGACTCTAGCACAATAAGCTGGTAAAAACAAACGAAAAAGCGGGCATCGTTGCGCCCGCATTTTTTTCTAAAGAATACTCAACTGTAATTCCGCTCTTGACGTCGCTCATGGTCGTCTTGCTCCTCGAATAACCGGTTTTTAGGTCCATAATGGACTGTAGAACTTCCCGAACAGTAATACATTATATTATATCAATTATTGTCAAACAAAAAATCAGGGCTGATACTGTTAATAACTGCTGTTTCTGCATGGTTTAAAATATGGTACTATAAAATTATAGTTAGAATTTTCATCTCTCACTACGATAAAATGTTTAACAAAACTCCTATTGGACATCAATGAAATCCGTATCACTTGAAGAACTTTCCTCGCCCGGATGCCATGTTTGCAAGGCGTTTGAAGAGTTTTGGCATTCTATAGAAAAAGATTGGCCGAATGTGGCTTATAAAAATATCAGCGTCATAACGCCGGAAGGGCAGGCGCTTGCCGGGAAGCACATGATTTTCGCTTCCCCGGGAATCATTATAAACGGAGAACTTTTTTCCACAGGAGGGTTTGATAAAAGCAAATTTTTGCAAAAATTAAAAGAGGCTTCGACTTAGTAATTAATAATTTATTGTATGTCTCCCGCACGCAAATACCAAAAACCCTACGTGCTGATAGCGCTTGGAGTGCTTCTTATCGCACTAAGTTCACTCTTTATGCTTTTGGGCGGCAACTGCCGGCATTGTGTTCTTTGCGGTTTGGAAGTTTCTTGAATTAGCAAAGAAAAAATATGGTAAAATAATTTTTATATTATGATTCAAAATTTCATACAAAAATTGAATCCCATGTGGACGCTTCGTTTGGGCTTGGGCCTTATGTATTTGTATTCCGGTTATGATCTTTTTTATAATCCACAGCATTGGTACGGCTTTATCCCGCGCTGGCTTTCGCAATTTATCACGCCGTTTATGTCAATCGAATCATATCTGCGGCTTCAAGGAACAGGGGAGTTTATTATTGGCCTTTTGTTTCTCGCATGGTTTTCTGGCACCAAAGGAGTGCGCATTGCCGCCGCTCTGGCGGTGCTTGAAATGGCAGGCATCTTGCTTTTTGTCGGTATCGATCTTATCACCTTCCGCGATATCGGACTTTTGGGAGGCGCTATAGCGCTTTTGATCATGAGTTTTCAGAATAGGCAATAGTTTTAACACAGCAATTTAAATGCAGGAGACAAAACTTAAATCAACGCTTGCAGTGTTCACTCTCGGAATTTTTGCCGTTATCACCTTTGGCTTGATTTGGTTTTTCTTTTTGGAGCCCTCTGCGCCTGTCGGGCTTGGGTGGTATTTGTTTGGCTTTGCCTCCGGGCTCTCAATGATTGTGCTTCCATGCACACTTCCACTTGCGTTTGTGATTGTTCCGCTTTCGATGGGAAAAGGCGCGGCAAAGGGCCTAGGGATTGCGCTCATGTTCGGTTTAGGCGTGGCGATTATGTTGAGCATATACGGCGTTATTGCCGCGGTTATTGGTGAAGTTGCCATAGGGACGCTTGGTGCGCCGCTTGAGGTGGTAAAAAACTGGCTCTACCTTTTTGCAGGGCTTTTTGCTTATCTTTTTGCGCTTGGTGAAATTGGGCTTATCAAATTTCATATGCCCACCTATACAGGTTCTGCTCCCGCATTTATCCAAAAACAGCAGGACTACATAAAAGCGCTTATGCTCGGACTTTTCTTGGGCAATGTTGGCGTCGGCTGTCCGCATCCCGCCACACCCGTGCTTTTAACGCGTATCGCGGCATCAGGCGATATTTTTTACGGCTGGCTTTTGTTCTTTGTGCATGCGGTAGGACGGGTATTGCCGCTGTTGCTTCTGGCGCTACTTGGCATTCTCGGCGTAAATGCGCTCTCGTGGCTGGTTGCGCGGAAAGAAAAAATAGAAAAAGCCACCGGCTGGGCAATGGTTTTTGTAGCGGCGTTTATTTTAGTGCTTGGCCTTTTTTCGCACGATTGGTGGGTTTATTCCGGCCAGCATACGCTACTGGAAGAAATTACGGGAGAAGAAAAATTCCTCGGCATTATTATCGATCGGTTTAATTTGGCGGGGATTCCGCATACGCATGGAATACCTACCGGCACAGGACTTTTTGGTTTGCCATTATGGCTCGGAAATTGGGTCTTGGTGTTTCTCTGGGTATTTCCCATCTGGTGGGCGTTGATAAAGCAGGAAAAAGCGCTTATGCAGGAAAATAGCGGAGCGGCGGCTCTTCCAAAACTTGGTTCCGGAATTTCGTCTTCGCCAAGTCTCAAGCGGGACGTCGAATTAAAAGTGATGCCGTATGCGCTTGCCAACGTGATTACACTTACGCTTCTTCTCGCCGTCATTTTTATTTGGGCGCTTCCGGCACGGTTTTACCATCAAGAACTTTCAGCGATACGCGAGGAATCCATGGAGAGTGGGGAGCATTCGGTTATGCTTCATGAGGGGACGGTGATTCATGAAGAAAACGAAGTAACGGAAGGACTCGCAATAAATTTTTTGCCGCATACACTGTCATCTGTTGTCGGTACATCTTCCGATTTTGATTTTTTTGTAAATATGAAACCGGAAAATACCCCCATTCCCGCATCCTCGCTCCAAATCGATCACGAAAAACTCATGCATGTTATTGGCGTGCGTGACGATCTGAATGAGTTTCTTCATATTCATCCTGCCCCCGTTGCCACAACTGGCGTACTTGCCGTGAGTTACACCTTTAAAAAACCGGGGAAATATAAATTATGGTCGGAAATTACCAAAGACGGTATTCTCCACGCTTTCGGACATCCCATGATTACCGTTTCCGGTACCGGCAATACGGCTCAAAAAATAATTTCGTATGCGAAATCGGTAAGCGTGGACGGATATCAAGCGGTACTCGACTATACTTCTCCTATTGCAAAAGACAAAGAAGTGGAACTGATTATCGATGTGCACGACTTCTTTGACAATGACGGGGTGCTTGATCAGTATCTCGGCTCTCCAATGCATTTGACCATTATTAAAGATGACCTGCGCCATTTTATTCATACTCACCCGGAGGGATCGCATACGGCGTCGTCCCATGATTTTATTTCCCAAGCGCATGCGCATGGAGAAGAGGCAACGCCTTTGGATACCGCGCATGGGGTACATTTTCAAGTTGCATTTCCTGAAGAAGGCAACTATAAACTTTTTGCGCAGTTTCGTCCGCAGGGCATTGGCCTGCCGGCCGATGAAGCGTTGCTGGCAAGTTTTTGGGTAAAAGTAGAGGCAGAAAAACCGTTTAGCTTATCGAACTGGTGGGTGAATTTGGTAATTTCATTGATTTTAATTGTACTATTAAGCGCAGGGGTGAGAAAATATTTGATGGTAAAATAGATTGAATCATGCGGCATTAAATTCAACCATGATTCTTGATTCATGTTTTTTATGAACAAGTACTTCATTCTTATCATCATAGGCAGTCTTATCATAGGTGGCGGAGTTGTCTATCGTAATTTTTTAATTCCCGAATCTTCAATTCCCGTAACGAGCGGAAAGGTGCGGGAAATCACTATTGTTGCTGAAAAAGATGCATGGAAGTTTGAACCGGAAATAATTGAAGCAGCGCGGGGAGATAAAATAATAGCGACGGTGATAAACGAAGATGACTACGATCACGGCATCGCGCTCGACGCTTTCGGCGTATCCCAGCGCATGCCGGCAAATGCAACTATAAAAATAGAATTTGTCGTTACCCAAGAAGGGGACTTTCCTTTTTACTGCTCTGTTCCTTGCGGCGAGGGAGAAGTAGACGGCAAAAAACGCACCCACTTCGATATGATCGGAAAATTGCATGTGAGAAGTGCTGTGAGCGGAACGGAGTAAAATAAAAAAACCGATAAATATTATCGGTTTACTGCAGGCATCCTTCCACTGCACTTACAAAAACCCAATTGAAGTACTGCTATCTCAATTAACGGCACAACAGCAAGAAGCAGTGTTATAAAACCACCCAGAATTCCAAAATAAAATCTCCAATAATTCCATGAATAGTAACTATAAATCCACCAGCCATGTATATTTCCGTGCGACTCATTGCGCCGCTTTACCACATAATCTCTAAGCAATATGATGCTAACCGATGAAAAACCTGCACAAAGCCACCATAAAATTATAGTTAAGATAGTCATACTCGACCCTTTCCTAAAAAGAACAGTAGTTCACTGTAACATAATCAATATATGATGGGCAAATTTCTATTGAAGTGAGACTTCAATAGACTATTCCAAAGTTTTGCCTTCAAGAATCGCAAAATCTATGTTCTGAACCCATGATTTCATATCATTTAAAAAATCTATGGAGCTACCAACATAATCTTGTAAAAAATCCCTTGCTATAACCGTTGGAAAGTTTTGAATTCCAATATAATCCAAGAGGCTTGACCAGCGATAGTTTTTGAGTAACATAGTCGCTTTATCAAAATCTGTAACGTTATGATTCCGCCATTCAGGCATTGTTAAATCAAGTGGATTTAAATGAATATAATGAGGCAAATGAATAAAATGTGCTTCATCTTCCAACAATATTGCTTTAAATTTCCCTTGGAATAATGGACCCACACGGTTATAATTAGTATTGAAATAGTTTGTATATCCTGTCCCCAGTTTACGCATAAAAAGAGTGATGCCCTGATCAATCACTTGTCGCACCATCAAATGATAGTGATTTGGCATGAGACAAAAGGCAAGAATCTCTACTAACACTTCTTTTCTCGGATATTGAAGTCTCACTTCAATAGGTGTGCGATTAAATTGATACCCCAAATTTAAAGCCGGAGCTTTACTATTGAACTCGTATAAATTTAAAATGAATCGTAAATAATCCTTTTCACTTAAAAATATATCTCGCTTCTCAACACCTCGATTATAAATATGATAAATATGATCATCCGCAAAAGATACGTGCTTCATACATTAATTGTAATCCTATTGAAGTGAGACTTCAATACTTCAATATTTTACATGATTCTTACTTATTTTATTTTTGCAACCATGTTTTTTATCCCTGCTTTTCCTTATATTTCCGAGCCTGAAAAATTTATGTTGCTTCCTTATTTTTAACATAGTCCGCGCGAACAGAGATTTTTAATCCGGAAATCATTTCCTCTATTTTACTTCTTTCTTTTTACAATTCAATTGTATTTTTTACGTTACTTTTTTGCTTTACGGGCTAACATCAGGAGATAATAAAAAACCATATGACTAAACTTGTTTTAAAAGTCAAAGGAATGCATTGTGCATCGTGCTCGACGCTCATCGACAAACTCATTGGAAAACAGGAGGGGGTTTTATCAATTAAAACCAATTATGGCGCTGAGAAAACCGCAATCGAGTTCGATGAAACCAGAATTACGCTGGAAAAAGTTGATGAGCTTTTGCATAAGCTTGGCTACGATTTGATCCGGCCGAATGAGGCGCTCAATGTGGAAGACGAGGAGAAAAAAGAAGCGCGAAAAACCGATGAAGCGCGGCGGCGCGCTATTGCTGCCTTTGTGCTTTCCGCGCCTATCATTGCCTATTACATGCTAATTCACATGTTCAATTTAAAGCATGTGCACGAGCTCTACGGAATTGATTTGAATTATCTCTATTGGATTCTTTCCACGCCGATTCAATTTATCATCGCATGGCCTTTTTATCGAAATACATTTACCGCAATTCGCGTGGGTTCCGCCAATATGGATGTCTTGGTGGTGCTGGGGACTTCCGCGGCATATTTTTATTCGGCAGTTGGTTTTCTATTTTTCAATATTGATCATCCGTTTTGGGAGTCATCCGCGGCGCTTCTGTTTTTCATAATATTGGGAAGATATTTTGAGGCGGTATCGCGCGGAAGGGCTTCGGTCGCCATTAAAGAGCTTTTGAAACTAGAAGCGAAAGAAGCGCATGTTTTGCGCGGCGGACAGGAAGCTACGGTGCCGATTGATCAGATCCAAAAAGGGGAGACTGTGGTGGTGCGTCCCGGAGAAAAAATACCGGTGGATGGCGTCATACTCGAAGGCAAAACGCATATCGATGAAAAAGTGGTTACCGGCGAATCGTTTCCTGTGGGAAAAACGGTCGGCGACGAAGTGATCGGAGCCACGGTCAATCAGGAAGGCCTCATTAAATTTAAGGCAACAAAAGTCGGCAAGGAAACATTGCTCTATCAAATTATCAGTATGGTGGAAGAAGCGCAGGCGACGCGGGCGCCCATACAAAATCTGGTGGATAAAATCAGTGAATCGTTTGTGCCTGCTGTGGTGGTGCTCTCGATCGTCACGTTTGTCGTGTGGTACTTTGTTTTCGCGTTTCCTTTCAACGCAGCACTTCGCTTTATGATTGCGGTGTTGGTGATCTCCTGCCCGTGCGCGATGGGCCTTGCCACTCCCACCGCGCTTATTGTCGGCATAGGCCGCGCGGCGCGTTTCGGTATTATTTTAAAAGGAGGCGAGGCATTGGAGAAAGCATATAAAATACAGGCGATTGCATTTGATAAAACCGGTACGCTTACCATTGGGAAACCTGTGGTTACGGATTTTATCCCCATTCATTTTCCAGAAAATGAGGCGCTCATGTATTCTGCCGCCATTGAAACCGGATCCGAGCATCCGCTTGCGCGCGCGGTGATTGAAAAAGCAAAAAATGCAAATATAAATCTTCCGCAAGTGCAAAATGTGCAGGCAATGGCGGGACTTGGCATTTCGGGATCGGTAAATGGAAAGATGGTTGCGGTGGGCAATGCGGCGTTTATGCAGTCGCTTGGCATAGACACTGCAGGGCATATGCCGGAAGTTGAAAAATTGCAAAATCAAGCAAAAACCGTGGTTTTTGCCTCTATTGACAAGCGGCTTATGGCGGTGATCGCCATGGCCGATACCTTGAAGCCTTTCGCACGCGAAGCGATACAAGCATTGAAGAATATGGGCAAAGAAATTGTTATGATCACTGGCGACAATCCAAAAACAGCCGAAGCAATTGCCAAGGAAATCGGCGTTGATCGCGTGCTTGCGCAGGTGCTTCCCCGGCAAAAAGCGGAAGTGATCAAAAAAATTCAGCAGGAGGGGAAAACGGTTGCGATGGTAGGGGATGGCATAAACGATTCCCCCGCGCTCGCGCAAGCGGATGTCGGCATTGCGGTTGGTTCCGGCACCGACGTTGCGGTGCAAACGGGACAAGTGGTTTTGGTGAAAGATGATTTGCGCGATGTGGTGACTGCAATCCAGCTCTCGGGAAAAACCATCCGCAAAGTATGGCAGAATCTTTTTTGGGCATTTGCTTATAACGTGGTTGCGATTCCCATTGCCGCAGGATTTCATCTTTTCTTCACCACGCAAATTTTGACCGCGCAGACTTTTCTCCCGGCGGCTTGGACCCACGGGCTTAAAAATTATGGAGGCATAGGTAACATGCTCTTTAGTTTTACACAGTCCACCCTGCGCCCTGAAATTGCGGGGTTTGCCATGGCTTTCAGTTCGGTCTCGGTAGTCACCAACTCGCTTCTTTTGCGCCGCTATGTTCCGCCAATGGAAAAGGAATCGCAATAATTTTTATATTTGAAGAGTTTGGTGTGTTGGGAGTATAATATAGCCGAGGACGACAAAGCAATATATGTTATAGAAGTGAAACCCGCCGTTAACGCCAAAGCGTTGGGACAAGCTATCGCTTATGCGATGCTGTATCAATAAGAAAACAACCCTCGCATACCGATAATTCCGGTGGTGCTCACCGATCATATAATTTCAACAACCAAGAGAATCCCTGACAAGAAAGGGGTCGAGCTGTGGGTGGCTTAACCCCAGAAAAAACCTAAACGAGAAAGCACCCATAACATAAATTTTATATACAAAACAATCGCCAGCACAAACCACAACACCGAGAAAAATAGTTTAATCATGCATAATATACTATCACGTGGGAGCGTTATAGAAACAGTAGATAGTAATGTAGAAAATATTTTGGTATAATGGCTGTATTATGGAAAAACTTGAACTGCACATAGAAGGAATGCATTGCGGATCGTGCGCTATCGGCATTCAGATGCTGGTTTCTCAAATGGAAGGCGTGAAATCCGTTGAGGTGAGTTACGAAGGGAAGAAGGGCGCATTTGAATTCGATTCTGCGAAAGTGAGCAAAGATCAAATTGTGAAGGCGATCAGTGAATTGGGGTATACCGCAACGTAATATGTCCTACGACATTCTTATTAAATCCGGATCGGTGGTTGACGGTACGGGCAAAAAACCGGAGGTTTTCGATGTCGGCGTTTCGGAAGATAAAATTGCCGATATAGGCCATTTCGAAAATGCTGACGCAAAAATCATCATCAACGCCGCCGGTAAGTTTGTGACACCAGGATTTATTGATATTACCAATCATTCTGATACTCATTTGACGCTTTTTCGCGAACCAGGACAAGAATCGCTGGTTATGCAGGGAATTACTTCCGTTATCGGTGGCAATTGTGGGGCGTCCCTTGCACCGCTTGCATCCATGCAGGCGATTCATGCAATTAAGAAGTGGGCGGACCCCTCCGAAATAAATTGCGATTGGAGCACAACGAAAGAATTTTTGGATAGGATCGAAACGATGCAATTTGGGGTAAACTTTGGAACCTTTGCGGGCTTTGGCACAATGCGCCGCGGGGTTATTGGCGACGAAATTCGCGCGTTGAATACGGAGGAGCAAAATCAGATAAAACTTTTGGCAAGTGAATCGCTGAGTGCAGGCGCTTTTGGAATTTCATTCGGTCTTTCGTATGGCCACGAGAGAGCATCAACCACTGAAGAACTTATTGAAATTACCCGTGTTATGCAAGGTACAAAAGGAGTTGCAAAATTACATTTGCGATCCGAAGGGACGGAAATTCTTGCGGCGGTAAACGAAACGATTCGCATCGGCAGAGAAGCGGGAGTTCCTGTTCACATAAGCCATTTAAAGGCGATAGGTAAAAAAGCATGGGAACTGGTTCCCAAAGTGCTTGAACTTATCGACAACGCCCGTGCATCCGGTCTAAATATAATGTTTGATGTATCGCCTTACCATACAACCGGATCACTTCTCTATCTTCTGCTTCCGCCGTGGGCGCGAGAGGGGGGATTTGCAGGGCTTTTCCAAAGAATAGAACGTGAAACCGAGCGCGAGAAAATGATGGAAGAACTTCAGCGTATGACTCTTCATTACGATAAGATCCTTATCACCTCGGCTAAAATAAAAGATTCTGTGGGACGTACGATCAAAGAACTTGCGGATGAGGCTGGGCTCACGCCGGAGGAAACAGTAATTAATCTTGTTCGTGCCAACGAAGGCAGGGTAAATATTCTCGGCCGCACGGTTTCAGCAAAAAATACTGTTCTGCAATTGCAAAATCCCAATTCGCTTCTTGCCACGGATGGTGAAGGGTATCGCCAGGAAGAATTCAAGTCCGGAAACCTCGTGCATCCGCGTTCATTCGGAGCACTTCCTCATTTTTGGCATCGTTTTGTTATGGATCGGGAACTGCTTTCTCCTGAAGCGGCAATTCAGAAAGCCACTGGCGGGCCTGCGGTATGGCTCGGCATAAAAAATCGTGGGGTTATTGCAAAAGGGAATTTTGCGGATATTGTAGTATTTGATTCACAACTTTATCGCGACCGTTCAACATATAGAAATCCATATCGTTATCCGGCAGGAATGGAATGGGTTGTACTAAATGGAAAAGTTGCGGTGGAGCAAGGAAAACATATGAACGCTCGTGCAGGACGAGTATTGCGGCGGGAATAAAAATTTGCTTATAAATTATTTTTTAAAAATCCGGCACAGTGCCGGATTTTTATTGACTTTATATAAAATATAGTATACTATATTGCTAGAATTCTTTTATCGGAGGAGACGGAATGAGTGATTTAATGTTGCGGTATCTTGCCTTGTGGAATCGCGTATGTCATCCAAGAAGCGAACCGTTCCGGTCGTGGTCGAATCTCTATGTAAAATATGCTCAACCATATCGTTGTTATCACAACATGCGGCACATTGTGCGATGTCTGCAAAAGCTAGATGAGGTACCTTCAAAATATTTTCAGGAATTAGATCTTTGGTTATTTCATCAGGGAAATTCTCACCTGCGGAGTCGCGATGTGACTGAAATGGGGCTTGTCTGGCACGACGAAACCTATGAGCCGGGTGCCAAGGATAATGAGATGCGGAGTGCGGCAAATATGCGTTGTTTCCTAGAAAAAGGCAAAGCCTTTCCTTTTTTTATTTGCTGTATCGAAGATGGAATACTCGCCACTCGACATTATAGCGTTCCGAGCAATCCGCTCTATTGGTTTATTTTGGATATTGATCTATCATCCTTTGGCGAATCTTATGAGGTGTTTATGCAGGATTCACTCAATATCCGCGAAGAATATCGCATAGCCATACCTTCAGACTATGATTTTGCGCTTGGCCGTAATGATGTTCTAAAAGCATTTTATGAGCGCAAGTCGCTCTATCTAACGGAATATTTTTGCGGGAAATGGGAAAGCCGCGCAAAAGAAAACCTTGAACGCGCCATGGAAGAAGCTAGAAAAGCATATAGACTTCCGTAGTGTATTGCTCCGCTCATCGCGGAGCTTTTAAAATTATGTAAATTGTGGTATAATTTGTACGTGAGACCCGCTGAAGCAACCTTTGTATTTAAGGAATATAAAAGCGACTTTTCTCGGGGAAAAGTTGATTTTTGTTATGAAATAAAAAGCGGCGGCAGAACCGCGATAGAATTTATTGAAACTCTGAAATTTAAAAAACCATTTGAAGGATCAAATAATGTTCCGCTTGAACTGCTTGCGAAGGCTCTCGATAATCTATTTTTGATTCTCGGCATCAGTTACTGGAAAACGTATTGTCCGCATAAAATTGAAATACTTCCATTCACGCTTTCAAAAAAGGAAGCGGAATTTTGGGATATGGTATATACGAAGGGGCTTGGGGAATTTTTTTATAAAAATAACATAAATTTTAGAGGCATTATTAAATTTCCTTACAGCGCCGGTGCAAAAAATTATCCGATACATTTTAAAGCGGGAAAGCGAGCACTCCTTCTTTTTGGCGGTGGAAAAGATTCTCTTGTTGCGGCGGAAATGCTTAAAAAAAAGAAAAAAGATTTTGTACTATTTAGAGTGGGGGAGAGTGCCATTCAAAAAAAAACCGCTTCATTGGCTGGTAAATCCTCGATTATATTTGAGCGCGCACTCGACCCGAAGCTCATTGTATTAAACAAAAAAAAAGGCGTCTACAACGGACATATCCCCGCGTCAGCCATTTATGCATTTGCCGGGGTTTTTGCGGGGATTCTGCATGGATATGGCAAAGTAATCGCGTCCAATGAGAAAAGCGCAAATTACGGTAATGTGGAATACAAAGGGGTAATGGTAAATCATCAGTGGAGCAAATCTCAGGAATTTGAAGCCTTGCTTGGGGCGTATCTACGCGAATTTTTAACGCCGGATATCCATTACCATTCCATCCTTAGATCTTTTACCGAACTGGAGATTGTAAAAAAATTCGTAAATTATCCATTTTATTTCAAATATTTTTCAAGCTGTAACCGCAATTTTAGCATTACTAAAAAGGCGGAGAGAAAATGGTGCGGCGAATGCCCAAAATGCGCGTTTGTTTTTGTCGCGCTTGCGGCATACCTTTCTAAGGAAGAGGTTAGAAAAATTTTCGGTAAAAATTTATTTGCGGATAAAAATCTTATATCGCTCTATAAAGAACTGCTCGGTCTTGAAAAATTCAAACCATTTGAGTGCGTAGGAACACCAATGGAGACAAAAAAAGCATTCGAACTAATTTGGAAAAAAGGCGAATATAACCAAGCACCAGTGATAAGATATTTACAAGGTATAGCATTGCAAAGCAACCATGCTTTTACGCGATCTAAAAAATAAAAATATCCTTATATTGGGTTATGGCGTGGAAGGGCAAAGCACTATGCGCTTTTTAAAGCATGTACTGTCCAGACAATGCACGGTAGATATTGCCGATCAAAAAAACGGTCCGGATTATCTGGAAAAACAAAAAAACTATGATCTTGTTATTCGCTCTCCCGGCATCCCTAAAAGCCTTGTCACGCGGCCGTCCACCACTGCTACAAATATATTTTTCGCCAATACCAAGGGAATAACCGTAGGGATTACCGGCTCGAAAGGGAAGAGCACCACCGCATCGCTTCTACATGCCTTTCTCCATGCGGGCGGGCTTCCGGTGCGTTTAGTTGGTAATATCGGTAACCCCATGCTTGACGCGCTTATTGAACGGAATACTCCTGAAGATATTTTTGTTTGTGAACTTTCAAGTTATCAGCTAGATGATATTGAATACTCTCCGCATATATCGCTAATTCTCAATTTTTTTCCAGAACACATGGATTACCATGGCGGTGTGCGCAACTATTGGGATGCAAAAAAACGTATTACTGCGAAAGCCGCCGGAAAAGACTATTTTGTTTATAATCCAGAATATTCGAAGCTCACGGAGCTTGCGCGCAGAACAAAGGCGCGTGCCGTTCCTTTTATTGCCGAAATGCCGTTTCCCGAGGAAGATATCCCGCTTATTGGTGTCCATAACCGCGGCAATATTCGCGCCGCGGCAACCGTCGCGCTTCTTTTTAATATATCGTATTCTGCGATGAGCGACGCTCTGAAGAAATTTAAACCGCTCCCGCACCGACTTGAATCGGTCGGGATATTCAACGGCATTGCGTTTTACGATGATGCGATTTCCACGACTCCGGAATCAGCAATTGCCGCGATCCGCTCTCTGCCGAATATCGGGACGATATTCCTGGGCGGCAAAGACAGGGGATATGATTTCAGCGCATTGGCTCGGGAAATTATTACGGCGCATATTGAAAATATTGTGCTTTTTCCGGAAAGCGGAGTAAAAATAAAGGAAGCGCTCGAAAAAACAAAAGAAAAAATCCCGAATATACTAGAAACCTTAAGCATGAAAGAAGCGGTGCATTTCGCATACGAACGGACCAATCAGGGAGCAGTTTGTCTGCTCTCCTCCGCATCGCCAAGCTATAGTTTGTGGAAAAATTTTGAGGAAAAAGGGAATGACTTTCAAAATTGCGTTCGCATGTTTTCGCAAAAATAAACCACACTTAAAATCTATCCAAAATATCAATATTGTCTTAGCAAGGTTTTATTGTTATAGTGGAAAGGATGCCGAGGACTATTGATCTACCGTTGCTTTTTACTACTATCGTGCTTTTGCTTGGCGGTTTTTTGGTCCTTGCTTCCGCATCCATGGTCATAGCGGAGAAAAATTTTGGCTCCTTGACTTACTATACAGCACGCCAGCTTTTTTTGGGCGGTTTGCTTGGGGCTGTTGCCTGTTTTATCGCGTCTCGCATTTCCTATCGGGTGTGGCGCACGTGGTCACCGGCGCTCATGCTTATTGCGTTTATATTGCTTGCGCTTCTTTTTGTGCCAAGCATAAGTTATAGCGTGGGCGGAGCGACGCGATGGCTTACTATCTATGGAATAAGTTTCCAGCCCTCCGAATTTCTTAAATTTGCTTTTATAATCTATCTAGCAAGTTGGCTGGATGCGCGAAGAAGGGAGGCGGGCACAGTTTCTTACGGCATGATACCGTTTGCAATTATGCTCGCGATTGTGAGTGTCTTTCTCGCCATGCAGCCGGATATCGGGACGCTGGGAATTATTGCGCTTACCGCACTTTTTCTCTATTTTCTTGGGGGAGGCAAGGTATATCAAATATCCACACTTGCGGCATTTGGCGTTGCGGTACTGTATTTCCTTATACAGCTCGCTCCTTACCGACTTAACCGTATTTTGGTATTTTTAAATCCCGGTACCGATCCGCAAGGAATTGGATACCAAATAAATCAAGCGCTTATCGCCATTGGCTCCGGCGGTTTTTGGGGTCTCGGCTTCGGTAAGGGACTGCAAAAATATCATTATTTACCGGAACCCATGGGGGATTCCATTTTTGCAATTTATGCGGAAGAGATGGGGCTTGTGGGTGCTTTCATTCTCATTGGAGCATTTCTCTTTTTCTGTATGCGGGGATTTTTAATTGCAAAAAAAGCACCGGATCAATTTGGTAAATTGCTGGCTGCGGGCATTACGGTAAGTATAACGTTACAGGCGTTTATAAACATGGCGGCAATTTCCGGAATGTTGCCCCTAACAGGTATTCCTCTGCCGTTTGTAAGCTATGGCGGCACATCGCTTGCGATAACGCTTGCGAGCGTGGGAGTACTGCTCAATATTTCTCGCTATATTTAACGGCTTTTTTGCTAAGCAAACATAATCTATGCGTATTCTTTTTACTGGCGGAGGAACAGGAGGGCATTTTTTCCCGCTTCTTGCTGTTATTCGAGAACTGAAACAAGCGGCGGAAGAACAGCAGATATTGGATATCGAGCTTTTTTACATGGGACCCAAAACGCCGTATGAAACATTGCTCTTGGACGAGGGTGTTGGTATTTTCCATGTTACCAGCGGGAAAGTGCGCCGCTATTTTTCACTTTTGAATATAGTGGATATATTTCGCTTGTTTTTGGGAACTGCAAAAGCTTTTTGGAAAATGTTTTTTCTTGTTCCGGATGTTGTCTTTTCAAAAGGAGGATATGCCGCTCTTCCCGCGGTTATTGCCGCAATAATTTTTCGTATACCGCTCGTTATCCATGAGTCGGACGCGGTTCCAGGCATGGTGACAAAGTTTTCTGCGCGTTTCGCAGATCGCATTGGTATAGCATTTCCATCCGCTTACGAAAATCTTCCCAAGGAGAAAACTGCATTGGTTGGCGTGCCCATCCGCAAGCGTATACTTGGGGGGATAAAGGAAAATGCCAAAGAAGAACTGGATATTTTTTCTGCACTGCCGGTGATTGGAATTATCGGGTCTTCGCAGGGCGCGCAAAAAATCAATGATGCGATTTTGGGCATTGTAAAAGAACTCACCGCGAAATACGAGGTTTTGCATCAAACGGGAGAAAATAATTTGGAAGATGTGGCGGGCGAGGCAAAAACAATTCTTGAAGCCGGTCTTAGTGAGCATTATCATCCCGTCGCATTTCTTGATGAAAGAAACTTACGGAATTTTTATTTGACTTCAGATCTTATCATATCACGTGCATCTTCGCTTATTTTCGAAATTGCGGCGTGGGGCAAACCTTCTATAGTAATTCCCTTGCGTAATGCCGCACAGGATCACCAGACCCAAAATGCCTACACCTTTGCAGGTGAAGGCGCTTGTGTGGTGATTCAGGAAGAAAACTTAACGCCGCATCTTTTGATGGCGGAAATCGATAAGTTGATTTCAGATCCGGAGCGTATGAAAAAAATGGGGGAGGCGGCGCAGAGATTTGCGAGGGTGGACGCGGCGGCAGTGGTTGCCAAAGAAATTTTAAAGGTGGGAATGCATTAGTTATGGGAGTGTTTTGGCGCGACACGGCTCACTCGGCTTTTTAGTCTCCAGACCAGCTCATCGTTTCGCTTCCGACAGCTAAACCCGGGGGAATTCTTAACGCTCCGTGAGGACTCGTCGCTAAATTTCCCATCGAAGCCAAACAGTTGGATCCGACCCAGCGCCGGAATTTCGCTAACAGTCGGATGAATTTTTTTCGCATCACTATTTATGTCAAACATTCGTGTTCGTATAGCGCCAAGCCCTACGGGGCCTCTGCATATCGGTACCGCGCGCACCGCGCTTTTTAATTATCTTTTTGCAAGACATTTGGGCGGTAAATTTATAATCCGTATAGAGGACACCGACCTTCTGCGCTCTGATCCAAAGTTTGAAAAAAATATTTTAGAAGGTTTGGAATGGCTTGGCATTGAAGCGGACGAAAGCCCGATTGTCGGCGGCCCAGATGCTCCGTATCGCCAAACCGAGCGTATTGAGTCTTATGCGCATTATTTGAAAAAACTGCTTGCCGAGGGAAAAGTTTTTTATTGTTTTCACACCGAAGCGGAGCTGGAAGAGGAAAAAAGAGAACTTCTCGAGACCAAACACTCACCAATTCATCTGTGCGAATACCGCACCATGGATATAAAAGAAGCGGAAACGCTTGCGGAAATAAACTCCAATTACGTTATTCGATTTAAAACTCCGGCCGGGCGGATTATTGCGTTTAACGATCTTATCCGCGGAGAACTTTCTTTCCAGTCGGATTTGCTCGGCGATTTTTCTGTTGCAAAAAAAATTGACGTTCCATTGTATCACTTTGCCGTGGTGGTGGACGATGAAGCAATGGACATCACGCATGTTATTCGCGGGGAAGATCATATTGCCAATACGCCGAAGCATATTTTACTCATCGAAGCATTGGGATTTTGCATACCGCAGTATGCACACTTACCGCTTGTTTTAGGCACAGATCGCTCCAAGCTTTCCAAGCGCCACGGCGCAACTTCGATAGATGAATATCGAGAACAGGGATATCTCCCCGAGGCGCTTTTTAATTTTTTGGCGCTTTTGGGGTGGAATCCGGGCGATAACCGCGAAATTCTGTCCAAAGAAGAATTGATTCGTGAATTTTCGATTGAAAAAATCCAGAAAGCGGGCGCCGTTTTTGATTTCGTAAAACTGGACTGGATGAATGGGGAATACATCCGGAAGAAGACATCTGATGAGCTTACGCGCATTGCTCTGCCATTCATAGAAACCCTGCTTTCCGGTAAACAATTTTCATTGGACTACATTACGAAAGTGATCGCACTGGAACAGCCGCGGCTTAAAAAACTTTCCGAACTTTTGGAGAAAATTGATTATTTTTTTGAAGAGCCTCAGTATGACGTTTCGCTCCTTCTTTGGAAAAAAATGACTGCCGAAAATGCTGTAGCGGCGCTTGATGTCGCGAAAAAACTGCTTGAACAAAATAAAGAAAAGCCGATAACCGCGATGAAAGAAATATTTCTCCAAAAAGGCAAAGAAATGGGGGATAAGGGATCTTTGCTCTGGCCACTGCGTGTGGCGCTTTCCGGTAAAAAGGCGTCACCGGATCCGTTTGAAATTATGGAAATTTTGGGGATAGAGAAGGCGGCTCGGCGCATAGAATATGCGAAAAAGATTGCGGTTTTGTCATGATTGGCGTTTTTTTGGTATGATACGAGGGTGAGGAGCAGCATAAAAAGGATATATAGTATATTTTTCTCCGTGATATTTGCGGTGTTTTTGCTTTCGCCGCAAATAGCGCGTTCCGCGACTATTGAAGAACTTAGAAAATCTATAGAGCAGAAAAATCAGGAGATACAAAAACTTGAGGCCGATATTAAAAAATATCGGCAAGAACTTTCCACAACCCAGACTCGCGGTAAAACTCTTAAGGAAGAAATCGCGCGTCTTGATCGAGAAATAAAAAAAATAAATAGCAATATAACACTTACTGAACGACAGGTTCAAAAAAAAGAACTTGAAATAAGTGCATTGGGGCTGGATATCCAGGAGTCGGAACGAAAGTTGGTAAGTTTGCGCAGGGGGCTTGCCGGGTTAATACAATCGCTTTTTGAGCAGGACCAAACTTCGCTGGTGGCTGTTATGATGCGTTATGGTATTCTTTCCGACTTTTTCCGGCACATCGGTTATATTGATCTTTTACAAAATAAAATAATATCCTCCGTTGAAACGCTCCAAACTATTCAGCGCGATCTCAACAAAAAAAAGGAAGCCAGTGAGGCAAGAAAAGAGGAACTTGCGGATTTAAGCAAACTCCTGCGTACTCGCCGCAGTGCGCAAAGTTCTGCAAAGGAGGATAAAAACACTATATTGTCTCTGACAAAAAACCAAGAGCAGGCATACCAAAAACTTCTGAAAAGCCAAGAAGCGCGCCGTGAGGCGCTTGAAGATGAGGTTCGTGATATAGAGATCAAAATTAAAATTGCAATCGATCCCGCGTCACTTCCTTCAAAGGGGCACGGCATATTGGGATCACCACTTCCGGATGTTGGTCTTTTGTCCTGCTGGCAAGGTGGAGGCGGTTTCAAAAACTGCCTTACCCAGTTTTTTGGCTATACTTCGTTTGCGGCCGCGGGAGCATATGCGGGAAATGGCCATAACGGGGTTGATTTTCGCGCGGAAAACGGCACTCCTGTACTTGCGGCGGAAACAGGAACTATCCAAGCAACCGGCGATACGGATATTGGCTGTAAGCGCGCATCATACGGCAAATGGATTTTAGTGAAACATTCCAATAATCTTACCACACTCTATGCCCATCTTTCTGCCATTAGCGTATCACAAGGACAGTCTATAAAACGAGGAGAACGAATCGGCCTTTCTGGACAATCGGGTTACGCCACAGGTCCGCATCTGCACTTTGGGCTTTATGCGTCACAGGCGGTAAGCGTGGAAGCAATTCGCTCTAAAGTCTGCGGCAGGCTTATGACCCTCCCAATCGCCGCAATTAACGGCTATTTGAATCCCCTAGATTATCTTTAAATTATATCTAGGTATATACTTATTAGTATGCCGAATCGCAATTCCATAATTCTCTTCGCCGCCTTATTTTCTTTTGCGGTGATAGTACTTCCGATCGTTATCTTCGACCTCACATCTTCATCGTACAATCAGTATGCCGGCGTTTTAGATTATTTTCGATTTGATATGGGTAGTGAAATTCCTTCCAATAGCTGGAAAAACATAGAATATAATCCTCTAAAAGGCGTACGTAGCCTGCCGATCGGCGAGGGATCGCTGAATGACATGCAGGAACAAGCACCCGACTTTGAGCAAATTAACAAAGACGTTGATAAAAAAACCAGCACTAACTTATTTGAATTTTTTAAATGGATAGGCAGGGGATCAAGGCGCTTATTGGATTTGCTTTAGGATTAATCCAATAAGCCATTTACATCAAAGGATGAAACTTTCTATGCGTGCTTTCCGCATATTTGTCCGAGGCATGGACATAGCGAGTGGTTGTGTGAAGCGACTGATGGCCTAGAAGCACCTGGATTGCAGCGGGGTTTGCGCCTTGTTCCGCAAGATAAGTAGCAAAGCCGTGACGCAGGGAGTGCGCAGAAGTTGGCACGCTGATACCGAGCATTTCTCGGTACTTTTTTATTTTCATCTGGAGATAATTGGTAGAGATGCGCGCTTTTTCTTTGCCAGCATTGCGGCCGCTGTAGGGGATAAATAGTGCAGGGCTTTCATCGGTGCGCATGGAGAGGTATTCATCAATATGTTTTTTTGCGCGATCGGTTAAATAAGCGAAACGTTCTTTATTCCCCTTTCCGCGAATAAAAATTCTCCCGGTTTTATCGATCTGATCACGGTTTAAAGAAATCAGCTCCGCGATACGCATGCCGGTTGCAAAAAGAGTTTCAAGCATTGCGCGATTGCGCACCCTTATCTCTTTTATTTTTTCAAATTTGGCGGGGGATTCAATCAGGCGCACAAGCTCTTCAAATTCCGCCACTCGTGCATGGTTTTTGGGCATTTTGGACAGCCTTACCGCTTCCGGCGGTATGGGAACATCATAGTCATAGTCAATTAAATATTTTAAATACCTGCGAAGTGCTGAAAGCATTCGGTTCATTGAACTCACCGAAAGACGCTTCTGCGTATCGTATCCTTGCGGTGTCTTTCGATCTTCCGAGGATAGATACGCTTTAAAACGGTCTATAACTACTTTATTTGTCTGTGAGAAGGATATTCCCATGTCTTCGTCAAGAAAGAAGCTGAAAAGCCGCAAATCGCGTTCGTAATTATAGACGGTTTCGGGAGAGAAGTTGCTGGTTTGAAGATGGAGTAAAAAATCATCAAGATGCGGCAATGTATTCACACGCGCTTTAGAACGCGGATAGCTATTTGAATCATCAGAGGCAAGTAAATCTTTTTTAAGTGTCATAAGTTTGAATATATAATTGAGTGTAAGGGATATTATACTCAATTATAGGGCTAAGAAAAAAGAGCGTAAAGCTCTTGTTATCCACACTCCGATCTCCAAATAAATATCAGTTTTAGTATCAACCGCTAGAAAAATAATTTTTTTACAACAACGCCAAGCGCCAGGAAAAAAGCGACTGTCCCAGCATTTACTACAAACCAAAGTCCTATTGGCCCCAGAATATTTTTGTTAAACATTGCTGTAGATGTACTATTTATTGCGTATAGCACACTCCCCTTTCAATAAACTCATGAAAAGTGGTGCGAATACAATTCGCACCAAATAAAATAACCAAACATTTTTATAAAAATTTTCGAATAAGAATCATGGTTGCCGCTACTACGATACTCCCGCTTATCCACATAACCGGATCGCACAATACTGTAATTAGGAAATCCATTGGAAAATCTACTGAAAAACTGTATTATTACAAGAACCCTTTTATCTACAGTAAAATATACCATGCGTACCTCGTATTCTGCAATAGAAACCTATCTCCAGTGCCCGCAAAAATATAAATTTCAGGAAATAGATCGTATTCGTGTTCCTAAGTCGCGGGAGGCTATTTTTGGAACACTCATCCACGAGTCTCTCAAATTTATGTTTGAGCGAAGCCCTTTGTATCCCACACTTGATGAGGTGGTATCTCATTTTCGCGAGCGCTGGCCAAAGCATGAAACACTGCTTAATGCCGGAGGCGGCGATCCTCTGAAGCGTCCGTGGTCTGAAGCGGAGGAAAAGATTTTATTTGAAGAGGGCGTAAAAATGCTCAAGCTCTTTTATGAAAAAAATGCGCCATGGAATTTTAATATCGTCGATCTAGAATCACGATTTGAAGTGATCCTTGCCGACGAAAAAACCGGAGAAACCCATGTTCTTGCGGGAATTATCGACCGCATCGACAAGGATGCCGATGGCGTCTATGAAATTATAGATTACAAAACCTCAAAACGCATGCCTTCGCAGGACATGCTTGATAAAAATCTCCAGCTCTCGCTATATTCTCTCGGTCTCACCAAACGCTGGCCGCATATAAACATCGAAGATATCAAATTAAGTCTCTATTTTGTAAAGCATGAAGAAAAACTTTCCACCAAGCGTACCACAGAGCAAATCGAAAAGACCAAAGCTGAAATTTTAACCTCAATACAGGATATTCAAAACCGCCTAGCGCAAAATAAAGAATTCGAGCCGATGCCCAGCATGCTCTGCAATTGGTGTGAATATCGTCCCCAATGCCCCGCGTGGCGGCATTTATATCGGAATACGACGCCGATTTCTGAGAAGAGCAAGGAAGAAATGGATGAAATACTGAAAGAATATTTTGAAAAGAAAAAAATGATAAAAACTCACGAGACACGGCTTGCCGCGCTTCAAGTCGTCATTAAAGAATATATGGAAAAAGAAAAACTTACGCGGGTCTTCGGCGAGGAAGGATATATATCAAAAAAACTAATTCAGCGCTTTGCCTACGATCCTGAAAAGGTGAAGTCCGCACTCTCCCCTTTCGGAAAGTGGGAAGAAATTTTGAAAATGGACGAAACAAAACTAAAGAAAATTTTGAAAGAAGTTCCGCCATATGTACGCGACGCGGTTGCCAAAGCCCGAGAGCTCTCAAAGGAATATATTGTGATGACCGCATCGCTCAAAGCGATAAAAGGACCCGCGGATGCCGCTGATGACGCTGAAAATTCAGATGAAGCGGACACCATATAAAGAAAACCACCCCGGAATATTAGGGGTGTTGCTTTTTGTTTTATATATTTTCCTCAATAAGAAGTTTTTCAGGAGTAATCTGATCCCAGCCGGACAATTCAGGAAATGCTGTTTTTAGCACTTCTATATTAGATGCGCGAAGGATCATAACATCATACCGTGCCGCTGGAAAATTTTTATCCAACTCTCGTGCTTTATGCACGAGTGCGGCATCAATTTCCATGAGCCTTACTTTTCGTGCTTTTCTTTCGCTAGGCGCCTCTATAATTTTTTTGACAAGTCTATTTTTAAGCTCTGCCACGAGAATAAAATTATTTTTAGCCTTGTTTCGCGCCATGCCATTATTCCTTTCTTGCCAATGCATAGTTAGAATATCTATCGTCAGAGGTAACGTCCGCCGCCACATCAAGAAATGGTGGAAGCTCCACTTTGTCATGCTCATCCGTAAGTTCAATTTCGAGCAATGTCAACCCTTTATGCCGCAATGGTTCATGAAAAATATCCAGTTCAAAATACTGATTCCTCCAGGGGAAACAGTAGCGATCTTTCTTAATGGTTACTCCCGCTTCATCGGATTCATCTGCAAGTAAAAATGAATATTCAGCCGCATTGATAATGCGCCCTGTTTCAATGCGCACTCCGGGTCTCACCATCTTTTTTTCTTCATAGTAATAGATGCATGCACCGTCTTGTCCCCGCGCTCTGATTCTTCGTATGCCATCCGTATCGGTTTTAAGATACGTTTGCTCAATATCAATTTTTACATAAGGTATGCCAAGTTGTGCCTGCAGTGATCCTAATTCTATTGAACGCAAAAGATATTTTCGCTCAATTTCAAGCGGCGCGGGAATACCTATTCTACGGCATAACTTTTGCAATAACCGATGCTTTTTACCTTCAAAATCGGTGGAATTGTCGATTGCCCGCCAATGTGGATGTCCATTCCACGCTTGTTGGGTTTTTCTGTCAACATTAAGCGCTTCTTCAGGAGTTTTTTCTTTGCGCTCCTTATTGTTTGCTAAGGTATAAAACTCTTCTGCGCCATCGGCTGCGGTAACTAAGTGAAAAACCCCATCATAGCGTTGATCGCGCAACTCCGGCTTAATGAAACCCAGCCGAATTATCATAGCGTCAAAAATATCGGGATCAATATAGGCGCGCCCATCCATGATACCCCTGTCACAAACTATAATTTTTTTATCTCCTTTATGCCGCTTCGCAAGTTCCAAATACCGATTTTCCTGTTCCATCTGCTTCAAAAATTGCTGTTCCTGGAAATCTATATTCGAAATACCTTCGCATCCCACTTCAACTCCATTTGTAAAAAGCTCTGTAGAAACTTCAGGGATGGTAAAAACCTTAAAACCAAAATTCCTAAGTTTTTCCACCACGAACACAAGAGAACTTGTCTTCCCGCCGCATGGGCCACCGGTCAGCACATAGAATCTAATGTCATTCACTCTTCACCTCTATGGTAATGAACTTACAGCATTATATATAATTTTCCACGTTTAGTAAACCTATGAGAGCAAAATCAAAACCATTAATGACATTAACCCCGCGATCATGGGGTTAATGTCATTAATGGTTGGGAGATGTGCTGATTTAAAATTTGTGTTTTTGTCGTGTCGCTAAGAAACCGTCTAAAAAGTCTTTTTTGTGACGAAATTCTGCAATTGTAGCAGAAAAGCGGCTTTTTAGACGGTTTCTAAAGTCCTTCGCAATTTCCTGCGGCTTTATATCCCTTCGCTTCCGCCTCTTCTTTGGAATTGAACCAAATTTTATTCGCCTCTTTTATTTTCTGTGCTCCGGGACACCATGGAAAATGGTAGGCACTTCCCGATTTTGAGGCGACGTATCTTCCTTGAGTAGAATTGATAATTGCCGATGATTCACGTCCTTCCGAAGTTGTATTCTTTTCCTCTTTTTTGTTCCCCGCTTCTTCCGGTTCTTCGATAGTTATTGGTTCTGATTGCGGCCAAACTATCGATAATCTACCCAGACCGAAACCGATAATTCCTACCAAAAAGATGATTACGGCGATAAAAAGGTCGTTTTGGCTGTTTATAACCCATGCTTTGACTTTTTCCATAGAGTTTGCTAGCATATATATTATAGGATATAGCACAGCTTTTACATCTTATCAATTGAAATTTAAGATATTCCGATTGATATCGGGATGCTCATAATTGCAGCGAAATTT
This sequence comes from Candidatus Sungiibacteriota bacterium, assembly GCA_016181585.1. GTDB lineage: Bacteria > Patescibacteriota > Minisyncoccia > Sungbacterales > HO2-52-23 > JACOYX01. Next base: position 79,767 of record JACOYX010000016.1, read on the forward strand.
ATTTCGCTGCAAGCTCATAAATTTCGGCAATTATATGGCACATACAAAATCCTCTGGTGCAGCGAAAAACGCCCGAGACTCACAACCAAAATACTTAGGAATAAAAAAATATGCCGGTGAAGCAGTGAAGGCTGGCAGTATTGTCGTGCGTCAGCGCGGCTCAAAATTTTTAGCAGGAGAAGGCATCCGCCGCGGAGGCGACGATACGCTTTACGCGATTCGTACAGGGAAAATTGAATTTGTCACTAAACGACGTATCGGTTTCGATGGTTCGCTGAAGTATAAAAAAATGGTGACTGTGGTCTAAAAACCTCTTGCAAAATAATTTTTCTGCTGCAATTTTCAAATTTTGCAAGAGGTTTTAAATTATAAACAAAAATCGCTCCATGCTTGGAGCGATTTTTGTTATACGACGGCAGATTTTATAAACTCTACAAATAAAGGATGAGGGTTGAGAGGACGGGATTTTAATTCAGGATGAAATTGTGTAGCCACAAAAAAGGGGTGGTTTTTTAGTTCGATTATTTCCACCAAATTTCGTTCGGGATTAATGCCGGAAAATACCATACCCTTTTTCTCGAGCAGCTCACGAAATTCATTGTTCACTTCATAGCGGTGGCGGTGGCGTTCGGTAATAAGCTTTGTGCCATACGCCGCTTGCGCTCGTGTCCCCTCTTTTAATTCACAGGTATAGGCACCAAGGCGCATAGAGCCTCCCATGCGTTTTTCCTGAATATTAACCAATTGTTCCGGGAGTGTATGGATGACGGGATGCGTTGTTTTCGGATTCACTTCTGTGGTATGCGCATCTTTAAATCCGCATACATTGCGGGCAAATTCAATGACCGCCATATGAAGACCATAGCAAAGCCCCAAATAAGGAATTTTATTTTTCCGACAAAATTCCGCAACGTTAATTTTTCCTTCCACTCCGCGTTCTCCAAATCCGCCGGGAACGATAATTCCATCAAAAGATTTCAGTTCTTTAAATGCCGTCGTGCCATTTTCATATTTTTCCGCATCGAGCCAAACTATTTCCGGCTTGCATCCATTCGCCCATGCCCCATGCTTTACCGCCTCGATCACGGAAATATATGAATCAGAAAGCGTGAAATTTCCCGACCCGAAGTATTTGCCAACAATACCTATTTTAACTGCCTGCTTCGCGTTGGATGCTTTTTCCACAAAAGCGTGCCATTCGCGCAGGTCTTGAACTTTTGCCTTGAGGCCGAATTTTTGTAATATACGCTCGCTTAACTTATCATTTTCAAAATTAATAGGAACCTCGTAAATATTTTTTGTATCCGGCGCTGAAATCACGTCTTCCTCGGATATATTGCAGAAAATTCCAATTTTTTTCTTTCGCGGATCATCTAAAGGCAAAAGAGAGCGCGCAACTATAATATCAGGCTGAATGCCAGCATAATTTAACGATCGGGCCGCTTGCTGTGTCGGTTTTGTTTTCATTTCTCCAAGAGTTCCCGGAATCGGCAAATAACTCACCAACACAAACAGCACATCACGGGGATTTTTGAGTTTCATCATTCGGCCCGCTTCGAGAAAAAGTATATTTTGGTACTCACCCACCGTACCGCCGATTTCAACCAACACAATATCGGCCTTGGCTTTTTTTGCGGCCAGATTAAGGCGTCTGATTACCTCTTCGGGGATATCTGGAACCACTTCGACGCATCTTCCATTATATTCAAGGTTTCGCTCGCGCTGAATGACTGCCTGATACACCGCGCCAGTTGTTATATAGTTTTCTCTGGGGATATTTTCACATAAAAACCGTTCATAATTGCCTACGTCCTGATCACACTCCATACCGTCTTCTGTAACAAAAACCTCCCCATGCTCAATTGGGTTCATAGTGCCGGCATCTACATTGATATATTGATCAATTTTAACTGCCGTTACGCGAAAACCTCGGCTCTTTAAAATCCGCGCCATTGAGGAAGTAGTAATCCCTTTCCCAATGCCGGACATGACACCGCCGCAAACAAAAATATACTTTGCCATACGCCGTTAAAATTTTATTCAGATTCTATAACAACCTTAAGCTCTCCAACTATACCGTACGGAAAAGTGATTTTTACGGTATGCTCCCCGGTGGTTTTTATATGCTCCTCCAGCTCAATCCATTCCTTTTCTATTTCGATATGCGCTTTTTTGAGCGCCTCGGTAATTTTAGCGGCGCTTACCGAGCCGAATGCAGTTCCTTTATCACCCACTTTCATTTTAAAGATCATCGGGGTATTTTTCAATTTTTCAGCAATAGCTTTATATGCCGCTTCCTCTGTACTCTTCGCTTCGGCTATTGTTGCTTGCCGTTTGGAAAACGAAGCGACCGCCTGTGGCGTAGCAGGTTCCGCCAATTTTTTAGGAAACAAAAAATTACGAGCATAGCCGTCATTAACTTCCTTTATATCATTCCTCCGCGCCACATGCGGGATATCTTTGAGAAAAATTACTTTCATAATACTCCCTACGTTAATCTATTTTATCAGTTTTTGCAATAACAATAACAAAAACCATGCGCATTGTGCGCATGGTTTTAATTTCTATCTCAGTTTCTTTGGTATAAAATGGTGAAGAAAAAGCGGGAAGCCGAAGTCGTATCACATTCCATTTATCACCTCCAAGGCTTTTTTCATCACCGGATCACCTTGAATTTTTTCTCGATCTTCCGGCAGTTCCACTTTTACATCCGGTTCAAGTCCTTTGCCGTCAATTTCTATGCCCTTCGGGGTGAGCCATTTGGCGATGGTAATTTTGAGCGAAGCATCCTTTGGCAACGGTACCACTTCCTGCACCGATCCTTTGCCAAACGATTTGGCGCCGATAAGTTTTGACCCTCTTGAATCGCGCAGTGCTCCGGCTAAAATTTCCGAGGCAGATGCCGATCCTTCGTTTATCAAAACTACCGTTGGCACATTTTCCAAGAGCTTATACCCGCTTGAGCGGTGCTCTTCTTTTGAGCCATCGGCAAATCTTTCCTGCACCACCACATCTCCCGCCGGTAAAAACCAGCTTGCTATATCAACAGAAACTTGTAAATAACCGCCAGGATTGTTTCGCAAATCAAGCACTAATTTTTTTGAATTGGTCACGTAAAACTCCTGCACCGCTTTGCGAAATGCTGTTGCCGCGTCTTCGTTAAAGTGGTTCAGTGTAATGACAAATACGCCTTCAGGAAGCGCCTCTTTTTCCTCGGGCTTGTCCCCGCCTCCGCTTGTGATAGTTTTTGATTCTGTTGCCACCGATTCTATCTTAATTGTATCACGGGTAATGCTGATTTCCTTTGCCTGGTCCAATCCATCGCGAACAATGGTAAGTTTAACTTGAGTTCCTTTTTCTCCGCGGATTAAACGCACCGCTTCATCCAATGCCAAATCTATCGCCGCAGTGTCGTTAATTTTAAAAACCTTATCTCCCGCTTTCAAACCTGCCCGCTCCGCCGGACTGTTTTTTAAGGGAGAAATAATCGTAAGAATACTTTTACGAATGCCGATTTCGGCACCAATGCCGCTAAACGAACCTTTTACATCCTCCTGAAACTGCCTGGATATCTCCGGTGTGAAAAAATCGGTATAAGGATCTTTGAGCGCATGTACCATTCCAGCGATTGCGCCATATACCATTTTCTCGCGATCGAGTTTAGATTTATCCACATATTTTTCTTCCACACGTGTCCAAACATCCCAAAAAAGATTGAAATCAACATCACGGTATCGCGGGGGCGGCTCTTTGCCTGCGACGCCCAGCACTTTTTCAACTGACGGGCGATGATCGTAGCCGTACCACACGCCCAAACCAAACGTACCCCCGAGCATGGCGAGAGTTACGATTATTACAGCAATTTTTGCAGATAATTTATTTGTTTCAAACATGGTAATTTGTTAAATCAAAAATGTAAATATCCTTAAGCCGTCTGTGACCTGGTCTGACTGTCGCAGACGATCTAAGACGACAGGCTAGACAAAATGGAAAATGCTAAAATATAAATTTATCGTGAAGCGATACCTTAATTTTGCATTTTCCATTAATAGTACTATATCTCATCGGAGTCTATACTTCCACAAGACAATCTGCGAGTTTATAAATATCCCCCGCTCCCATCACTAAAACCACATCGCCTGCCCTTGCTTCCGCTGACAATAGTTTTTTCGCTTTTTTAAAATCTGCAGTGTGCCGCACATTTTTCCCACGCTTGGCTATCTCTCTTGAAAGTTTTAGCGAAGTCACCGCTGTCTTAATACTTTTTATTTCCCGTCCGGCAACGTCGTATACCGGAAGCAAACACACGCGATCCGCCAAGTCGAAAGCATCGGTAAAATCGTTCCAAAGATACTGCAAACGCTGGAATTGGTGCGGTTGATAGACGCACCAAACGCGCCGCAGAGGGAATCGGCTCCGCGCGGCCGCAATGGTTGCCCTAATTTCCGTCGGATGATGCGCATAGTCGCTAAATATATGCGCGCCGTTTAATACTCCTTTAAATTCAAATCGGCGCCATGTTCCATTGAAATGCGAAAGCGACTCGAGAATGTGCGCTTCGGCAATGCCCAAATATCTTCCCAGTGTTGCCGCCGCAAGCGCATTGTAAACATTATGTTCGCCGGGAATCCGCAATACCTTGCGCACAGCCGTAGAAGCTACTCCATCTTTTGCGGAGTACCAGCGCACTTTCGCGCCAAAAGGCGCGGCCACGCGCCGAAGGCGTTCGTCATCGGCATTGGCAATGATCACACCACCCTCGGGAACTTTTTTTAAAAATTCAGTAAATGTGCGCTCAATATCTTCAGCAGTTTTATATGTATCCATGTGCTCGACATCAATATTGGTTACTACCGCAATATGCGGAGAATAATTAAGAAATGATTTATTCCATTCGTCCGCCTCAAGCACTAGATAGCCTCCATGTCCATGGCGGAAATTTGAATTGCCAAATTCTTTTATTTTTGTACCAGCAATAACCATTGGATCACAAAATCCCTCTTCCAAAACCAACGCTGAAAGCGCCGTAGTGGTGCTTTTTCCGTGTGATCCGGAAATAGTAATGGTTTTGTGCTTTTTTGTAATGTCGCCGATCGCTTCGGCATAACTTTGCACCGCCATCCCCTGTTCGCGTGCCGCCCTAAGCTCCGGATTAGCTGTCTTTACCGCCGCCGTATGAACTACTTTTTTGGTATTTTGCGGGATATTTTTTCTGGAGTGCTTGCCGATAATGATTTTCGCTCCTAGTTTTTCCAAGTCTTTCACGATCTCCGAATATGCCAAATCCGACCCGCTAACCGTGTCTTTTTTATGGAGATGATATTTCGCCAGGGCGGATACTCCTATACCACCGATGCCGATAAAGTGGATATGCATGGAGAATAGATTATAGATTTATTAGGTATTATCTTGAATCTCCTAACAAGCTAACGAAGCTAAAAGCTATTTGCTGATAATATTATACACCAAATCCACCTCCAACTCAAATCCGGTCGGAAACATATACAAATTCTTTTACATCTGCCAGAAATAATGTACAATATAGGCTACTAAGATCTTTGCCGTTGGACGGAGAAGAATATGGCGCAGATAATTGACTATCAAGATTTTTTTGCTGATGAAAAATCGCGACGTATGATAGATGCGGTTTTGGCGCATCCCAACGAATCGCTTGAGAGATTAATCGAACTCGCCGGCATCGTAGAAGATGATCTACAGGATATTTTGCCGTTGCTTGATGAAGATACTCGAGCGCAATTTACCCTAGCCTTTAAAAAGGCACAAAAGCCCTCATCGGCATTACCATAACCGATTTGACTGAAATACTATAAGTAAACCAAATTCCGCATAATGCGGAATTTTAATTTGTAAAAAAGCGTAATCTGAGTTATAATTTTTTGTATGGATTTAAGCGGCTTGAAGATAACCCCGAACAAAAAACTGCATTCGCGGGATCATCTTTTGGCGGAAGATTTATCCAAAATGCTGGGAGAAGCAAAACGGTTTTCCGCGTATCTAGGCATTGCAAAGCGCTACCACGAATCCGATCTTCGTGGTCTCGCGCGGTATGTGCTTGAAAAGGAAAATCTGCCGCTTGAAGCGCGCGGGAAATACTTTTTTGCGGCGCTTCGCGGTTTAATTCAGAGACGAGATTTACGGCGAAAGCCAAAAAATTCAAAAAAGAAGAAAAATACAGGCTCCGCCCGCAAAAAGCCCCAGGAAAAGAAGAAAATTAAAATGCGGCAGGCATAGAATGCCGCCGCATACTTTCAGTTTTTTACTGCTGTACTACTTCAGATTTTTCTGCAAGAGCTTGGGCGCGATTATCTGCCCTTGTTCCGAGTATCGCGCATAGCGCTACGAATGCAAGAACATACACTGCGTGATAAAATTCATGATTTCCCGTGTCTTCGGTAAAATAGGTTAGCATAACCCCAGCCAAAGCCACTCCGGCAAAAAAGCTGAAATCCTCGATTTTTACTGTCAATGGGGTTTTGGTCATGCAGGAAATCGCAACCCCGAATACAGATATAATATAAAATAGATACGCAACCGATGCATTCAACGCATGCGGTCCATACAGTCCGATTAAATAGAAAACGAAATAAAGAACTAGTCCATTGAGCCTCATTTTTCCTCCTCACTTATTATGTTATGCCAAATAAACTACAAATAATTTATACACCAAATTCAATATTGCGTCAAGAAGCACAAGATGTTGCCGTTGACCAGATCAAGAGCAAGAAAATCCAATCGCTTATTGTAAATATGAAAGAAACTTTGAAAGTTACCCCCGACGGGGTCGGTCTTGCCGCACCACAAGTAAATGAATCTTTGCGTATTTTCATCGTTTCGGAAGAGGCTGAAGAGATCGACAGGTTAGAGCTTAAAAAACAAGCCGCTAAAGGCGTTGAATCGGAAGATGTTGATTCTTATGAGCATAGAGAGTGGAAATACTATGTTTTTATCAATCCCATAGTCAAAAAGACCGCTAAGCGAAAGCTTTCCGGCACCGAAGGATGTCTTTCCGTACCCGGGAAATTCGGCTCGCTTGCTAGGCAGGAAAAAATTATCGTTGAGGCCTACAACGAGCATGGGAAAAAATTTACCCGCGGAGCAACGCGTTTTTTTGCACGCGTGCTACAGCACGAGCTCGACCATCTGGAGGGAATACTTTTTATTGACAAAGCCGAAGAACTTTTTAATTCCGATAAATCTTAGACAGTTTCTTGGCTTATTTTCCACTTGGAAGCTAAGCTTCCAAGTAAAATTTATATGCAGAACATAAAGCAAATAAAAATAATTTTTATCGGAACGCCGCAGTTTGCGGTTCCTGCACTTGAAGCATTGCTACAAGCCGGTTTAAACGTGGTTGGCGTAGTCACCCGCCCCGATGAACCGGTGGGCCGTGAACAAATTATAACTCCGCCTCCGGTAAAAGTTGCCGCAAAAAAATACGCCATTCCCGTCTTCCAGCCGGAAACGCTTGCAATTGAATCATGGGCTGCCGAACTTCCGTCTGCGGATTGTTTCGTTGTGGCGGCTTATGGCAAGTTGATTCCTGCTTCTGTCGTCGAACTTCCCCGTTTTGGCGCGATCAATATTCACCCCTCGCTTCTTCCGCACCTCCGCGGGCCCTCGCCTATACAATACGCAATTCTTCGCGGCGAAGCAGAAACAGGGGTTTCTATCATGCAGATTGATAAGCTGCTGGATCATGGGCCTATTTTTGCCCAGACAATAATTTCACTTCGCGAAAAAATAGGATATAAAGCACTGCACGACGTGCTTGCGACAGAAGGCGCACGACTTCTTGTTGAAACACTTCCGAAAATATTTTCTGGAGCCCTTTCGTCCATACCGCAAAATGATGATCAAGCAACGTATTCAAAAATTTTAAAAAAAGATGACGGCAGGGTAAATTGGACGCGCCCCGCGGAAGAAATTGAGCGGATGGTGCGTGCTTTTGAACAGTGGCCGGGAAGCTGGACGCTCTGGCCGACCGAAAAACAAATTTATCGCATTCGTATTGAGGAGGCAAGCATAAGCGAGAATGAGCCTCCTCATGGCTCTCCCGGCCATGTGTGGCAGGAGCAGGGCGTATCTTATCCCTTTGTCAAAACCGGCCGCGGAAGCTTGGTGATAAAAAAACTTACGGCAGGCGGGAAAAAAGCGGTGGATGCACGTGAATTTCTCCGCGGCTATCCGCAATTTATCGGAACCACGCTGATTTAGCGGCTGGGGATAAACATTCCTGAAAAGAAGTTGGAAAAGGCATATAATAGAAAGCGTTAAGCTAAAAGGTCGAGTGGTCATAAGGTCTTTTGGTTACTATAATATAATTATTAGCATATCACATGAATCCTAAACAATTTCTTACTCTAGGCGGAATAGTGCTCGCGCTTGTGGGCATTCTTGGAATGATCGGCATTCTTGGGCCTACGGCAGATCAGAGTATATTTGGCTCATCATGGTGGTTCGATGCAGGTGAAAACTGGGCGCACTTGGTACTCGGTATCGTAGCGCTCATTGCCGCGTTTGCTTTTGGCTCCGGTTTTCAGTCAATCATTGCCATGCTGGTGGGTGTCGTTGGTATTATTATCGGCCTTCTTGGTTTTTTTCTTGGAAGTGACACGATGTTTAATTTTTACGGCCTTGCAAATCTTGAAAATCCCCTTGATAACATCTTGCACCTTGCGGTCGGCGCATGGGCGCTGATTGCATGGTGGAAAGTGAAATCCGGAGGAATGTAATTGTTTTTACGATTACGAAAAATCGTTCCGCACAGCGCGGAACGATTTTTATTTTATGGGTCTGTTGCCGAATAGCCTACGTCGCGAAGTTGCAGAAATTCGGAGACGGGGCGATTTCGCTGCTACGAAATAAACCTCGCGTCTGGCAGGCAAATACTCACACAAACTATGCGGTCTAAAACCTGACATGGTCCGTACCGTTCGGTACGAACGGTCTGGGACTGATCGACCGTTTAATGCCTATCTAGATAGATACTTCGTATAATCGGTTCACTCGGTGAATGTAAAAGTATGCTTTTACATTCATCTCCCTGCCAATGATAAGCCAAGAAATTTTTTGAAAAATTCTTTTGTTTCCTTGAGCAAAAGCCGGGGAAATTTTACGCTTCGCATGGGAATACCCGGCTTCGCTAAATTTCCCGCGAATCACTATTATGATTAGCCAGAATTTATGGAATTATAGCTCATAAGCGGTATTCGGCAGGAGACCCATTAATCAAAGAACAATAACCAAACTCTAGAATTTGACTAAGTGCTATTAATATTATATCATATTTCTTATGGCGACTTCGGCTATCACTTTGCAAAATATTAAAAAAATATATGCAACCGGCGTCTCGGCGCTGAAAGGGATTTATCTTGATATTCCCGAAGGAGATTGTTTTGCGCTTCTCGGACCCAATGGCGCGGGTAAAACCACCATTATCGGTATTATTTCCGGTTTGGTAGAAAAGACTGAAGGCGAGGTGCATGTCTTTGATTTAAATATCGACGAGCACCCCGAGGAAGCGCGCGCTTGCATTGGCGTCGTGCCGCAAGAATTTAATTTTAACATTTTTGAAAACTGCATTGACATTGTGGTAAACCAAGCGGGATACTACGGCATTCCCCGCAAAAAAGCATTTGAAAGAACGGAATGGGCTTTTAAAGAGCTCGGACTTTGGGAAAAACGCAATGTGCCGTCGCGCACCCTTTCCGGCGGCATGAAGCGGCGTCTCTTGATAGCACGCGCTCTTGTGCACGATCCCAAAATACTTATTTTAGACGAACCAACGGCAGGGGTGGATATCGAGCTTCGCCGGAGCATGTGGGAGTTTATCCGCTCGCTGATCAATCGCGGCGTTACTATTATTCTCACCACCCACTATCTAGAAGAAGCGGAGAGCTTGTGCAAAAATGTCGCTATTATCAATAAAGGGGAAATAGTTGAATCAGGCTCCATGAAATCTCTGCTTTCGCGAATGAAATCCGAAGCATTTATTATTTATACCGCAAAACCTCTGCCGGAAGGTGTGGCAAAAAATCTTCTCCCTTTTGACACAGTGCCTGTCGATTCTACAACACTCGAAGTAAATATTCGCGAACACGAATCGCTTCATTCTTTTTTGCGCTTGCTCGATCTTCAGGAAATTGAAATCGTGAGTATGAAAAATAAAACTAATCGGCTTGAGGAAATTTTTGTAAATTTAATAGCCCAAAACAAATGACCAGATATGAAAAATGGATCGCATATAGCACCATTGCGCGAAAAGAAATTACGCGGTTTTTACGTATATGGACGCAAACCCTTATTCCGCCGGTTATCACGTCACTGCTCTACTACTTGATTTTCGGCGCTTTTATCGGCTCGCAGGTATCCGCTATCCGAGGTGTTACCTATATGCAATTTCTGGTACCTGGTTTGGTGATGATGGCAGTCATCAACAATGCCTACACCAATGTCTCAAGTTCCTTTTTTAGCTCGAAATTCATGAAAAACTACGAGGAAATACTCGTCTCCCCCACGCCGCCATGGATTATCGTGGCAGGCTATGTAACCGGCGGCGTGGCGCGAAGCGTTATCGTCGGGCTTATCACACTCGCCATCGGCCTTTTTTTCACGCATCTCTCGGTTTACAACATTACCATTATTGTCGCCTTTATTTTGCTCACCGCACTGCTTTTTTCGGTGGCAGGACTTTTTAATGCGCTTTTCGCTAAAAATTTTGATGACATCGGCATTATTCCGATATTTGTTTTAACACCACTGACGTATTTGGGCGGAGTATTTTATTCAATTGAAGCACTCTCCCCTTTCTGGCGCACTCTTTCGCAGTTTAATCCCATCCTCTACCTGATTAACGGCTTTCGTTACGGGTTTTTAGGGTTTTCCGATGTAAATGTTTGGATCAGTTTCGGCATTCTTATTGCTTCAACGGCAATATTTACCTTCACTGCCTGCTATTTGTTTAAACGAGGATATGGATTGAAAAGTTAAAGTACGGCCATGCTTTTCTCTGTTTTTTGTGATAGTATAGGAGCACGAGGAGATGTAGAAATGACTGATAAAGATAATAAAAATAGTGATTCAGCGAGTATTAGCTCCTTAATTTTTATCGTCGTCGTGTTTGCACTTTTTATTTCCGTAATTATTTGGACATGCGGTGCGCCACAGCCACCGCCCGAAGGAACGCAATTTTTCTTCGGAGTAAACTAATGCATTAAAGGAGGGGAAAATGAGTGCGGGGAATCGGGTACAAACACGGTCGGGAGGGATAGGCTTCGTGTTTGCATGGAGCCTGCAAGGCGTTGTCTTAGTAAGCCATACGGCGATCGGCACACCTCCCAATTGGGCTCGCAAGCGCGCCCAATGGCTCGCCGAAAAAATCCTGCGCAATCGCTTTTGCGCGGGAAATAAAAAAACAATGGAAAAGTAAAAAGATAGAACAGCTTCGACTGTTCCGATAACAAAAGGACTCCCAATAAGGAGTCCTTTTTCAGTATTAGACCTACTTATTTTTTATTCATTTTTTTCGCCGGTCACCCAAAACCTCTTCAGCATGCTCCGCGGGCTTCACCTCCTCATATATTTTGGCGATATTGCCTTTGGGATCGATCAAAAACGATTGCCGCTTTGTGCCCATATATTCCCTCCCCATAAATTTCTTTTTTCCCCATGTGCCGTACATTTTTACCACCTCCTTTTTTTCATCTGCAAGCAGGGTAAACGGAAGCTGATACTTCGTCTCAAATTTTTTATGCGACGCGGTGGAATCCACGCTTACTCCCAAAACATCGGTCTTAACATCTTTAAATCCGGAAAAATTGTCGCGGATCGCGCATGCCTCTTTAGTGCATCCGGTTGTGTCATCCTTCGGATAAAAATATAAAAGGATCCACTTGCCGCGATAATCGGCGAGCGAATGCTGTTTGCCGTTTTGATCCGGAAGTGAAAATTCCGGAGCTTTCATGCCAACGGTGAGTTTCATAGTTGTGTGTGTTAAGCTAAGAAAAGTCCCGAATAATTCGGGACAATATAAAATTTATTTACCACTTGAACCCTGTTCTCGCATACGTTTTATTTCCCTATGCGCGTGGACAAGAAGAGCGATAACTTTTTCAAGTTTTTTTTCCCCATTAAAAAACTTCTTCATTATCGATAAAATTTCATCCTCAAGGCTGTCAAGCACTGCTAATATTTCTTCTCCTTCAGGAGTTTTATTTAACTGCGCAACCATATAACGCCACTGAGGATTCTCCATCACATTATCTGTTAAGTTTAAATCCCCGCGTGATTTTTCTATGATTCCTCCAACCGCAGCAACTTCTTTTTCTATTTCCTCTTCCTCTTTTAAAAATTCTTGTGTTTCTGGCGGCACCATAATAAACTTCCCCCCTTCTAAATTGTTCCCTGTTTTTTCTATGTTCATCGCATTAAAATGATCTTCTGTGATTATATATCTATTAACTAAAAATACAATAGTAAATTACTATATCTCTTTCCATACAACATCTTATTTTTTCGGCGCACGGGATAAATTGATAACCGTCACAATCGAACCGTTTGGGATAAAATAAAGCTTTCCCTGGTCATCGCGAAGCACGGTCGAACGCACGGTCATACGCGCTACTACCCCTTCGGCATTGCCGATTTGCACCATGTCTCCAATGTTATATTGATTTTCAAAAAGAATCAAAAGTCCCGCGATAAAATCTTTAACCAACGACTGCGCACCGAAACCCACTGCAAGTCCCACAATACCAGCTCCCGCCAAAATTGGCGTAGTATCAAAACCAAAAAATCGCAAACCCAAGAGAATAATGATGAAATAGAGCACTACATCCCCCATTGCCGTCAAAACTCCGGCCAAAGTTGCCGCACGGCGCCTTCCGGTGCTTCCATGGCTCACTAGTTTTTTTACTACTTCATGAAAAAGGCTTTTGAAAATGAGAAGTAACACCAAAACCGCGGCTATTTTCCAGCCATACGATACAACACGCTCTGCATTAAAAATATCAGTGAATATTTCCACGTGTGCATTATACAATTATAAAAAGATTATGGCAAATTAACTGTGCACAAAACCGCTTGTGCCAAATACCCCGCTCAAGTAGAATTGTTATATGGAATCTGTGCGAGATTTTATTCTTTCCATAGGGTGGCCTATTTTATTGCTGGGAAGCGTTTATATTGTCGGCGTTTCAATCCGATTTTGGCGTAAAATGGAAAAGGGTGTAGTGGGACGGCTTGTTTTGGGAATGGTTGTCGGGTGGCTCCTTACCATGTATTCCCTAGGCATCACCGCAACCGCTTACATGTTTACCGATATTGAAAACGGCGTGCCTATCGTGCTTCCTGTGTTCATTGTCTGGTTCATTACCATGGTGATCATTGTGTGGAGCGTTATACGCTGGAGTAAAGAGGCGGCCACACTTAATGCATTTTATCGCGGTTTGGAAGATCTCATAAAAAAACGCACGGCAGAACTTGAGAAAACATATACCATCCAGTTAAAAAAAGAACAGGAAATACGGGAACTTCGCGAAAAATTCGTATCAATCGCGGCGCATGAATTGAGAACCCCAGTGACTGCCATCGAGTGGGGACTTGCAACGATCGTTGAGGATGAAAAACTCAAAGCCATATTGCCGCCGGATTATCTGGTGCTTCTGCAGGATCTTCGCACCAAAAATCAAAACCTGCTTGACTTGATTGTGGATATTTTAAAACTCGCCCGCGTGCAAAGTGGCGAAAAGATATTTGAAAACGAACCGGTTTCCATTCGCAAAATTATTGAAGAAATACGGGATATGGTAGCGAAAAAGGCGGGGGAAAGCAAAGTTTCGCTTTCCTGGCCGATTCTTGAAACCAAGCTCCCCGATATCAAGGCGCATCCGATATATTTAAAAGAGGTGCTTGTTAATTTGGTGGTAAACGCAATCCGCTACAACAAACCAAACGGGTGGGTGCGGGTGGAAGCGGAATTAAAAGCTGGAGAGATTGCCATACTGGTGAAAGACGGCGGTATCGGTATGGATGCGGCTGAAATGAAGAATTTATTTAAAGAATTTTACCGTGTAAAAAATGAGAAAACAAAAAATATCGACGGCACCGGACTCGGACTTTTTATTTCTCGCCAGCTTATTGAACGCATGGGCGGAACAATTTCCGTAGTTTCCGAAAAAGACAAAGGAACCGAATTCACTATTTCTCTTAAACGATAATCAAAAGATATACTTACTTATTAAAGATTTTCATCACGAAATTAGAAAAATTGTCTTTAATTAGTAGGTCTAATAGCCATGCCCAACAAAAAAATTATATTTCTTTTGGAAGACGATGAGGCTTTTACCGTTATTTTCCGCCGATGGCTTGAGGAAGCCAACTACCGCGTCATAACGGCAAAAACCTTAGAAGAAGCAAAAAAACTCGCCGAAAATGAATCCCCTTCGCTTTTTTGGCTCGATTATTATCTGGGTGAAAACAACGGAAACGGCATGGAATTCTTTCATTGGCTTAAAACACAAGAGCGTTTTAAGGGTATACCGACTATTATGGTTTCTATCACCATAGATATGGAAAAACTGAAAGAATTCGAAGAACAAGGTATCCACAAAACATTTTCAAAAACAGAAACCGACCGCAAGGCGATATTGGAGTATATTAAGGAAACGGTAGGTGAATAGCGAGTTTTTGCTGTTTTCTATTCCGTGTGGCGCAGATGATACGCCGCAATGCCAAAAGCCACCGCTACATTAAGTGACTCTTTGCTCCCATGCATGGGAATCTCTAAAATTTTATCCGCGCGCTTGAGAAGCGCGCGAGAAATTCCGGTGCGCTCATGCCCCGCAACAAGCGCCGTTTTTTCCCATTCTTCATCGGTAAAATGGACTGTATAATATGGCATTGAATTTCTGTCCTGTTCCAGGGCATAAATGCGGTAACCCTCTTTTTTAAGACGAGCCAAAAGTCCGGCGCAAGACCGGACTTTTTCCCACAGGAGTGTTTGTTCCGCTCCTAGAGACACTTTGGTAAATTTTTCAACAGGCTTTCCTAAGGAGTCAACGGGAGAAGGAGTAATGCCGCAAAGATATATTTTTTCAATCCCCGCTCCATTCGCCGTTCTAAAAATCGAACCGACATTATGTATACTGCGAATGTTATAAAGTATGGCGATCATAGTGGTTTCTTAAAGTCCGCTGATATATGCCACTCGATAAATAACTCCCGCTTTGTCGTCTGAAATATATAATACTCCGCCGGGGAGCGCCAAAATATCCGCCGGCCTGCCAAGCGCGGCTTCAGAAGCCTGTGCAGGCAATGGCAATCCTCTTCCCGCCACCAGCCAGCCGGTAATAAAGTCTGTAGGATTTTGACCTTTGTCCCCTGCCAAATTACCATCGGGATCGAGCTTGTACCGCACCACTTTATATCCCGTGGGTATATTGCGATTCCAAGATCCGTGGTATGCCACCAAAAGATTATGCCAATACTCTTCCGGCCAACCCTCTTCCGGTATAAACGCAAGCCCCAGCGGCGCGGAATGTGCGGGAATATCGATATGGCTTGGCATTTCAAAAGGCTCCATACAAGGAGCGCGGATATAGATATTTTTATCGTATTCGGTATCGTGAATATTTTTCCCGAAGCACGTCGGCCAGCCGTAATTTTTCCCCTCTTCCAGAATATTAATTTCATCAGGCGGCAAGTTGTCTCCCAAAAGATCACGCCCCATTTCCGTAGCCCACACTTTCCCGTCAATAGGCCGCTGGGCCATAAATACAGCATTGCGAAGACCGAAAGCAAATGTCTCCATTCCCGTACCATCAGTATTCATTACTAATATTTTTGCACGCCGCTCGTCATCCTCGGTGCAGGCATTACAGCTTGATCCGACAGAAACAAGAAGTTTATCCCCTTCGGGCGGGGTAAGGACCAGAAGAGAACGTGTTATGTGGTTGCCGCCGGATGGCAGATCGGCAATTTTTCTTTTATTCCCCGCCTTCATATCGGTCGAATTATAATCATACGCATTCACGCGATCAGTTTCGGCGACAAAAAGCGTGCATTGCGGCGTGTCTCCGCATCGAAGCGCAAGACCATGAGGTTTATTCAAACCGGCAAGCACATTTACCACCGCATCCGCCGTCCCATCGCGATCATTGTCCGGAAGCGCCACCACCTTCCCTTCCTGTGGCACACTCACGAGCATGTGTCCTGCCGCATCCTGCATAAGCACGCGCGGGCCATTGAGGTCTTTGGCGAAAATAGAAATCGAAAATTCGCGCGGAATATTCAGCGGCATAGCGGTTGTATTTTGCCGGATTTTTTTCGCATTTTCGATCAATTTTGCGATATCGTCGGGGCTTCCCTGCAATGCCGGCCCAATTCCGCGCAAATTTTCCCAATAAAAAGACACTCCGTAAAAACCAAGAAAGAAAACAATTAATATAAAAAATATCCAATATGATTTTCCCATAAATGTGCTAGACTTGTTCCCTAGTAATCTTTCTACTGCAATTTCCTTATTTCGGCTGCGACTTTGCAAAAATTATTCAACAGATACGCTGTATATGCTTCATAATTTTTAGCAACACTCGCACGAAGCAGTGAAATTTCGTAACGAATGTTACTGGGGAGCAAGTCTACCTCTAATAATCTATCACATATTGAACCAATATTAAAGTAAGGCGTCAAAATCTCTTAGACTTGCCTTACCGAATAGATTTTTGAGCATATATTGACAAAGTATTGTATTCTTGATATAATTAGTACATGGTTCACTGAATTGTGAGAACCACACCACCCCTGATTTGTTATGGTCAGGAGAGGCCACGAAGGGAGGTGATAGAAATGTGCCGATAGAAACCCCGGTAAAGCCAGGGGGTTATCTGGCGCCGGAGTGATGAGAGCCCTTTGCATAAGCAAGTAGGAATGAATTGAGGGGATAGGAAGTGTCCTATTGAGTAAGCATTCCGAAAGCCTGTGCTAAGAGAACTCCGTGAACTGAAGCCGAACTCGTTGCGAGCAAAACGATTCGGCAGTCGCTCTCAAAGTTCGGGGAGAGAAGTCACTACATAAGTATACTTCCTCCCCTTTTTTTCTGAATCCATAAAGAAATTTGTGGATCGAGAAAAGAACACTAACAAAAAAAAAGGGGGGACGAAGTGAATACAGCACTTATCTGGTGTGGGCTTGTTGCCATTTTTTGGGGAAGTATGTCGGTGGCGGTAAAAATGTCGGGCTTAACAGGCGGCTGGGTTGCCATAATTCTTGCTACAGGCACCCTACCTATTACATTACTTGGTATGGGAGGCGCAAAACCTACGGGATGGCCGCTAATAATTTGTATGGCGGGAAGCATCCTGAATGGATTCGGGATGTTGGCGTTCGGTAAACTTGTTTCTTTAGAGGGCATTAACATAAGCAATGTTATTCCCATTGCCTATGCATTGATTCCCATTGTTGTAACCATAGAGGCAACCCTATTGCTTGGGGAGTCTCTGCCAATGTCCAAGGTAGCTGCACTGGCTGCCATAGCAGTTAGTATTTATGTCCTCTCTTGAGATTGAGCCGTCAGTAGTTAAGTTTTAATCCGCGTTCCAAGGAACGTGGATTAAATTATTTTATGACATTAAACCCACGATCGTGAACTTAATGAGACAGTTTCAAAACTATTTTTCTCAGCGAGATTGCAGTTCGCGCGAAAAACTTGAAGATTGAGGAAAGACTATTAGGATAATAATCTGATGAAGGCG
>JACOYX010000019.1 GCA_016181585.1 Candidatus Sungiibacteriota bacterium
GACAAAATCGTTGAATAAATTTCGAGGCCTATCGGCTTAGATAAGCCAAGAAATTTTGAAGCGATTTTGGCCTAAATTAAGAAATTGCAGTAGAAGTATCTTTGCGCAGTAGGTCTATTATACAATACCGCTTGTCTGCTAACATGGTTATATTTCCTCTTCAAATCGTTCAAAACTTGTCAGCGTATCCCGGATACGCAATCCCCGTTTTTCACGATATTCGCAGGAAATATAACCATGTTAGCTAGACATTAGATGTTGAACAGGGTCTTAGATTTGCAGGGTTTATAGTGATGGTTTATAGCTGATAGATTTTCTATAAGCGATAAGCTATAAGCTATAAGCTTTTTATGTGGCTCGTAATATTATTGTAGCGCTTGATATAGGTACTTCGACGGTGGAGACGGTGATCGCCGAAACGATTCGGGGCGAGGACGCCCCGCGTATTTTAGGTGTCGGCGTAGTGCCTTCGCAGGGGGTGCGCAAGGGAGTAGTAATTGATCTGGGGGAGGTGATGATATCAATCCGGCGTTCGGTGGAAGAGGCGAGAAAATCAAGCGGCGTTCCGGTGCGTTCCGTATGGCTTGCTGTCGGCGGTTCGCATGTTTCCGTTTCTTCTTCGCGGGGGGTTGTGGCGGTTTCCCGCGCCGATGGAGAGATTTCTCCGGAGGATGTGCGGCGCGTTATTAGCGCGGCGGAATCTTTTGTCGCTAAAAATCCCAATAAAGAGCTTTTGCATATTATTCCCCGTGATTTTCGCGTGGACAACGAATCGGGCATCAAAGATCCGGTAGGGATGCATGGTGTGCGTCTGGAAGTGGATACGCTTATTGTCGAGTGTTCCGCGCCTTTTCTGAAAAATATTTTAAAATGCGTGGAGGGTGCTGGTTTTGCGGTGGAAGATTATGTGTTCAGTCCGCTTGCGGCGGCGCGTGCAGTTTTGACGAAGCGTCAAAAAGAGCTCGGTGTCATGCTTTTGGATGTTGGCGGAGGAACCGCAAGTTTTGTGGTATATGAAGAGGGTGTACCGCTTCACGCAGGGGTTGTGCCGATTGGCGGAGGGCACATCACCAACGATGTTGCCATAGGGTTTCGCACGCATGTTGATATTGCGGAGGAGATAAAAAAAATGTACGGGTCATGTCTTCCCGATGAATTTTCCAAACGCGACACTGTTCGTTTGGCGGAGTTTTTGCCGGAGGATCAAAATGCACTTCAAGGAAAAACAGCGGAAGGAATAAGTTATCCCCGCCGCGAATTGGCAGAGATTGTTTCGGCTCGGCTTCAGGATTTATTCGAAGTTTTGCATAAAGAACTTAAAAAGGCGGGACGTTCGGGCCTTCTCCCTGCCGGAGTTATTTTGGTGGGGGGTACGTCGCTTTTGCCGGGTCTCGCAGAAGTAACGAAGCGCGAACTCAAACTTCCGGTGGAGCTCGGTCGGCTTCAAGATTTTTATGAAGGCGTGGATGAAAAAACCGCTCCTGTGCTTGCCACCGCCTTGGGGATGGTACAATGGGCGCATTGGAAAACATGTGAACCGGAAGGGGCTACCTTTACCGATAAAGTTCGCCATGTGAATAAACATCCATTTATGAAATGGCTGAGGTCTTTATTGCCATAAGTCAACGAATAACGAATTGATTACGAATGTACGAATAATGCTTTCATTTGTTATATTCGCAAGTAATTCGTTATTCGTTTATATAAACCCACAGTGGAAATCCTGTGGGTTTTTTGTTGAAAAACAGGGGATTACGACGGGTTTTGTCAACTTGCAGAAAAGAAGACGGGCATGGTACGAATAGGACAAGGAAATTTGTCCCAAAATGCAAAAGGACATGTATGGCTGGTAAAGGACATTTTTCAGGAAAAGTAAAGCATTTGAATAATGAATCACGAGTAATGAATCATGCGAAAATTCTCATAAGATTCATAATTCATAATTCAAGATTTATGCCTCAAACAAAACCTGATATTGAAACATACGCACGGATTAAAGTCGCGGGAGTGGGCGGCGGCGGCGGTAAAGCGGTGACTCGCATGATTGACCACAAAATTAGTGGCGTTGATTTTTTGACAGTAAACACTGATGCGCAGGATCTGCATTTTACCAAAGCGAAGACAAAAATTCATATTGGGAAAAACCTTACCAAAGGACTTGGTGCGGGAATGAATCCGGAAATAGGGCGTCAAGCGGCAGAGGAAAATCGCGATGAAATTCACGAAGCATTAAAAGGCGCCGATATGGTTTTTATCACTTGCGGCCTTGGTGGAGGGACAGGGACGGGTGCGGCACCGGTGGTGGCCGAAGTCGCTCGAGATTCGGGTGCTTTGACTATCGGCGTTGTGACCAAACCTTTCGGTTTTGAAGGACTTCAGCGCGCAAAAATTGCCGAGGAAGGCTGGCATAACTTAAAGGATCGGGTAGACGCATTGATCACTATTCCCAACGACCGCCTTTTGAGCATTATTACCAAAGAGACAACGCTCGCAAACGCATTTAGCATCTGCGATGATGTTTTGCGTCAGGCAGTGCAGGGTATTTCTGATCTTATTATAACCCCCGGAATGATTAACGTAGATTTCGCGGACGTGCGCGCGATTATGGCGAATACCGGATCAGCGCTTATGGGGGTTGGATTGGGATCGGGTGACGACCGTGCGGTCGCGGCGGCGAAAGCGGCAGTGAGTTCACCTCTGCTTGACGTTTCGATTGACGGTGCA
This sequence comes from Candidatus Sungiibacteriota bacterium, assembly GCA_016181585.1. Taxonomy (GTDB): domain Bacteria; phylum Patescibacteriota; class Minisyncoccia; order Sungbacterales; family HO2-52-23; genus JACOYX01. Next base: position 2,725 of record JACOYX010000019.1, read on the forward strand.
CGTGGCGTCCTGTTCAACGTATCTGGTGGTTCGGATTTGACGATGTGGGAAATAAACGAGGCTGCAAAAATTATTACCGAATCAATCGATCCTGAAGCGAAGGTGATTTTCGGCGCAGTGCAGGATGAGCGTCTGAAAAAAGGCGAGGTGAAAATTACCGTCATCGCCACTGGATTTTCAACTGAAGCGCTTACGCGTTCAGGTATCGGCGGTAACGCCAATGGAACGGTAAACGGCTCCAAAGAGGAACGGCAGGAAAAGAAGGTAAATCCGGTGATTATCGGAGAGCGGACGCAATCGGTGCCAATAGTAGAAGAAGGGGCGGAGTGGGATATGCCCGCCTTTTTGCGGCGAAAGGCGAGATAGGTATTTGTGCTCAATGTGGTTTTGTCTATCTCATCTTGCTTGTCTAGGCTTTCCTTTTTGCTAAAGGGTCTCCTGCCAAATACCATTTCTCCTACAAATGATGAATTTCTGCCAAAATAGCTTCAAAACTTTTTGGCTTATCTTCCAGATAGGCCTCAAAGTTTGTTCAGCAATTTTGTCTAGAAATTCATCATACTCAAAAGGCACCTACATCAATGTATTCTGTATAACAATAATAGCGGGTGTTTCTCGGAAATTTTTCTTTACTGCCCAACTGAAGCCAAAAACCTTTTTCATGTATCGAAATGCCGGGTAATTCGGGGTTTTTTAGTTGTTCCGTTAGCCACGTGCTAAAAGATGAAAAATCTTGATATGCTATAGCAAGCGTATATATAGGTAAATAAGGTATGTCATTTCTATATTGCTCAACATATGGGGGCGGCATTGCTACGGATACAGTGATGTGTATCCCGTTACATTTTTCCTGAAGCCATTCGGCGGCGCGTAAGGCTTGCTGATATTCTTCCTCACGTTCTTTTTCTATATACTCATATGCTTTTATTAAATGTTTTCGAGTAAATGTGCGCATTTTTATGCTCCTAAATGGACAGGTTTTTGAATGTTCTTGAGCCCACTTTCTGCTGTATTTTTTCATCATCGCAGGGCGAGTTTGCCACAGTAGTTCACTAATCTCCTCAATACTTTTTATTTCTTCTTCTGACGGAGGAATTATCACTCCATGTTTATCATAGCGATCCGCAAGCTCTTCTTTCATCAGCTTGAGAATGGTTTCATCGGGTACGTTCGGGTCAGTAATACTCGCTTTGTAGTTCGATACATCCATAGAGATTTTCCTTTTAAAGTAGCTGTATCATAGTTAGCACTTATTCAACGTCATTGTCAACGACTTTGTGTTTTCCACAGATATTTTTTGACCTCGATTTTTTGAGGGTATAAAATTACAGGTGGAAAACTAAATATCAACACCTTTACTCTTTCGTCCGAAATGCAACCGAGGGCGAAAGAGAATTTTTGTCTTTATACGCTAACTATACTATTTTATGGTCAAAGTTGAAGATCGTACGTCCAAATCAAAAGGTTCGGAAAAAACACACTCGCTTCCGCTCAAGCGGATGTTTACCAAAGAAGGCGCACATCCATTTGACCATGTGCAGTGGGGTGTGCGGAAAATTATGGTGCGCGGAACCAACGGACATAAAGAGGAGCGTGAGCTTGAGTTTCCCAATTTTTGGTCGGACAATGCCGCCAATATCGCCGGATCAAAATATTTCCGAGGGCGTATTGGAACAGATGAGCGCGAAACTTCAGTGCGGCAGATGATTGGTCGTGTGGCGGATACGATTCGCGGGTGGGGTGTGCGGTTCGGATATTTTGGCACTGAGGCCGAAGCAAGTATATTTGCCGATGAACTTACTCATATCTTATTGCACCAAAAAGCCGCTTTCAACTCACCGGTATGGTTCAATGCGGGGGTTGAAGATCCGCCACAATGCTCCGCGTGTTTTATCCTCTCTATCGGCGACAACATGGAATCCATTTTGCAATGGATTTACAACGAGGGAATGATCTTCAAGCGCGGTTCAGGTGCTGGGATTAATTTATCGCCTCTGCGGTCCACGCGGGAAACTTTGTCGAAAGGAGGACATTCTTCTGGGCCGGTATCGTTTATGCGGGGCGCCGATGCGGTTGCCGGCATGATTGCCTCGGGCGGGTCTACGCGCCGCGCGGCAAAGATGGTGGTTTTGAATATAGACCATCCTGATATTATGCAATTCATCCGCTGTAAAGCGGAGGAGGAGAAAAAAGTGCGGGCGTTCATACAGGGCGGATACAATATGTATGACCTCAATAATCCCGCGTGGAATTCGATTCAGTATCAAAACGCTAATAATTCGGTGCGGGTAACCGATGAATTTATGCATGCGGTTGAAAATGATGAGAAATTTAAAACCCGATTTATTCTCTCGGGCGAGGTCGGCAATGAATATCGCGCACGGGACCTTATGAAAGCAATCGGCGAAGCTGCTTGGGAATCGGGGGATCCGGGCATTCAATACGACACCACAATCAATCGCTGGCACACCTGTCCCAATACGGGGAGGATTAATGCGTCTAACCCATGCTCCGAATATATGCATCTCGACGATTCGGCATGCAATCTTGCTTCCATAAATCTTGTCAAATACTTAAATAAAGACGGCACATTTAACGTAAAAGAATTTGTGCACACGGTGGACATCATGATTTTGGCGCAGGAGATAATTGTTGGCGGTTCAAGCTATCCTACGGAAAAAATTACGAAAAACGCAAAAGATTTCCGCGAGCTCGGTTTGGGATATGCCAATTTGGGCGCGCTCCTCATGACGATGGGTATGCCGTATGATTCGGATGAAGCGCGCCATAGCGCCGCGGCTATTACCGCTCTTATGTGCGGCGAAGCATATCGCTATTCTGCGGAAATTGCCCGCCGCATGGGTCCATTTGACGGATATCAAGTAAATAAGGAGCCAATGCTCAATGTTATTTCTATGCATCGCGATCAAATGCTCCGTGTTCGCGAAACGATGGTTTTTGACCGCGCTATTTATCAGGCGGCGGAGAAAGCGTGGGGCGGCGCGGTGTCTGCGAGCAAGCGTTATGGCGTGCGCAATTCGCAGGTAACGGTGTTGGCGCCCACGGGAACGATTGCACTTATGATGGACTCTGCGACAACTGGCATTGAACCGGAATTTGCGCTGGTAAAAACCAAACAGCTTGTGGGAGGCGGTGTTATGAAATTCGTAAATACGGAAGTACCCCATGCCTTACAGCGTCTTGGATATTCTGAAGAGGAGGTTGCGGCAATTACTAATTATTTGAAAAAAATTGGAACAATAGAAGGTGCGCCGGATCTTAAAGAAAAGCATTTGGCGGTGTTTGATTGTGCGGTGAAGCCTGCAAACGGGATGCGCTCGATTCATTGGCAGGGGCATGTAAAAATGGTGGCTGCGGCACAGCAGTTTATTTCAGGAGCTATTTCAAAAACGTTCAACATGTCTTATGATGTTACTCCGGAAGAAATAGTGCAGGCGTATGTTATGGGATGGAAATTAGGACTCAAGGCTTTTGCCGTGTATAGAGACGGTTCGAAAGCCGCACAGCCTTTAACCACTTCTACCGGCCTTGCCGGAAAAACGGAAGAAAAGAAAGCGGTGCGCCGGCGCTTGCCCGCAACGCGTCCCTCGGAGACTCACAAATTTTCCATTGCTGGGCATGAAGGGTATCTTACTTACAGCATGTATGAAAACAGCGACTTGGCGGAAATTTTTATCCGCATGTCGAAGCAAGGATCAACGCTCGCGGGGCTTCTGGATGCGTTTGCGATTGCTATATCTATTGCGCTTCAGCATGGGGTTCCGCTAAAAATACTTATTCAAAAATTTGCGTATGGTAGGTTTGAACCGGCGGGATATACGGAAAATCCGGAACTTCAAGTAGTAACTTCCATCACCGATTATATTTTCCGTTATCTGGCAATGCGTTTTTTGGATGCCGAAATGCTTGAAGAAGTCGGTATACAGGTACCGGTAAAAGAGGTAACTGCCGCGACTACATCTACAACAGTAGTGATTCAAAAAAACAAAGAGGCTGTTTTGGTACGACAAGAAAAAACCGTAGTATATGCGGATAGTGTGTGCCGCATGTGCGGAGGAATGCTGATTCAAACGGGGACATGCAAGACGTGCATGCAGTGCGGGACAAGTAATGGGGGGTGTTAATTATATATTTTATTTTTAGATTTTTGTTAGGAAAATGCCGAGGAAACCGGAAATTTTAGTATCGCTACAATTTGATTTTGTAAAAAACGACTTAACGCGGTGTTTTGATTTAAAGAAAAGAAGGGAAAATAAAATCGGCGATGGGTATCGCCGATGAAGGTTTAGGGTAGGATTAATTCCGGATAGCTTCCGGAATCGAAGTTTTTGCGGAATTCATAAAGTAGTGGAATTAAATCCACAATATATCTAGTTGACGCATCGGCGTTTCTTATTTCGGTACTCCAAAGTCTAGCCAGTTTTTGGGCGGACGTCCTTGTTTTTACTTGAACGCTAATTATACCCACTGACACTACGCCACAATCGGCAAGTGCGAGTTTTAGAGGGCAACAGGAGGCGCTGTAACGTCTGCCCTGTGGCATATTTGCAAGAGCTTTTTTGTTTAAAACAGATCGGGTTTGGTTGATACAGACAAGTACTTCGGTCAATGTTGCAACTTCCATAGTTATCTCTCCTTGCTGGCAATAGGTATTCGCCGCAGAACGCGGGGAAGTTTCGGGAAAAGATTGGCATCAATCGGTCCTTTCCGGCGGCTGGCAATCATAATGGACTCCAATTCCGCCATTTCTTCGTCATTTGGCGGGGAGCAAGTTTCGAATTGGAAAAGCGATCTGCATTTTTGCGCAAGAACAAAATGTTTGAAATCCCATGTGTAGGTAAGAGCAGAAGTAAGCGGCAAGGCGTTTTTCTGCATAACACTTTCGACGGATACCCCGGTCGGGGTGCGGTGCATATAATAGGTTACATACTCAAAATTTTTGAGGTGCCATCGTATATATATTTCACCGGTACTGTTGTTTACGGTTATGGTTTCGCTTGTGGCTTGTGCGCGAAAGTAAGTTGCGGAAGCAAGAGTTGTTAAGAGAAGCGCCAACAGTACTACGGGAAAGATATCAGCCCAAATTACTGTTCTTTTAAGATAAGCCATGGGTACGCTCCTTCATCGAAGTCGTGAATAAATTCCGCAAGATGTTTTTCGGTGGTGACTTTGAAAGAACCTTGATCATACTCATTTTTTCCCCACACTTTAACTAATTCCTTGAATGTTATAAGATTGTTTACTAGCACAAAACACCCGTTAACATTGGTCACGCCGCAGGAGGTCAACGCTTTTTGTACAGGACAATTCGTCGTGCAAATGCCTCCTTTGGGTATCTTTTTCAATTTCGGCAACCCAAAATGATCCAGTGTTTTGTTGAGTATTTCAAGCGTTTTTTGAAGCTTTTCTCTCTTGTACATCCCAATACTCCTTTCTGTAAATGAACGTAGGATTAGTTTATCATATATTTATAAAAAGTCAATGTTATATATTTTTACCGGCAATGGAAAAGGGAAGACCACCGCGGCACTGGGCCAAGCTATGCGGGCGGTAGGCGAGGGGAAGAAAGTGCTCATGGTTCAATTTATCAAAGGGCCATGGAAATCGGGCGAAGATGAAGCGCATCGAAAACTCGCGCCGGATTTTTTGCTGGTAAAAATGGGCAAAGGATTTGTGGGTATTTTGGGTGATGCGCTTCCGCGCGAAGAACATGAACGGGCGGCACGCGAGGCGTTGGGGTACGCCCGCAGTGAAGCCGAATCCGGCAAATGGGATATTATAATTTTGGATGAGATAAATAATGCTATGTCGCTCAATTTGATTTCCAAGGAAAAAGTTTTGGAGTTTGCTGATTTTGCAAAAGACCGCTGTGAGCACATTATTCTCACGGGCCGCGATGCGCCGCAGGAATTTCTTGATCATGCTGATTTGGTGACTGAAATGAATGATGTTAAACATCCGTACTATGAGGGAGTAAAAGGCAAAAGAGGATTGGAATATTAATATAATAAGGCATATACTTGCTATAGCAAGTATATGCCTTATTATATGTTATGTTATGTGAATTCTAGTTTTGCTGTACTTTTTGCAGAGATAGAGATAGGGATATAGAGAGATTTTTGTTTAAGAAAGGGTTTAAAAAGTGTCTTTTGTAACACTTTTCAAGCGGAGTTGGAAAAATTTTGCAAATTCGCTACAGTACATCCATGACCAAGTCACGGATTTTTTTGTTGCTTCTTCTATTTTTTATCGCGGGCGTGGCGGTGCGATCGCTCACCGCGCTTTCTTATGTTCTTATACTTTATTTTTCAAGCGGCGCGGGAATATTGCTTGCTATCGGCGTTTCTCAAAAAAATAAAATAATGCTTGTATTAGGCTTCGGCGCTTTCCTTTTTGTTTTTGGCATATTTCGTTTTGAGCAGGCATCCCAATTGCTTATACAGCCGGAGAACAGAGAGCGTGTTGTATTTCGCGGAATTGTGTCTCAGGATCCCGTGCGAAAGGCGAGTGTGCAGGAACTCACGGTTCGCATACATGAAAGAGACGGCCAATTATCGGCGCCGTTTAATGCGCTTGTGACACTTCGCAAATATCCGGAATATACATTGGGAGACGATATCATTTTTTCCGGAGAATTAAAAAAACCGGAAAATTTTGATGCGTTTGACTATGTATCATATTTGCGGGGTAAAAGTATTGTTGCAGTTTCCGGATTTCCGCGAGCAGAAAAAATCGATAAGGAGGCTTTGCCTTTGGCGCGGATGTATCTTTCTCGTATCAAACATGCTTTTGAAGAAAAAATCGATCTGTTTTTTCCGGAGCCGCATGCCGCGCTTTTGAAGGGATTACTTTTGGGTGAACGTGCGCTTCTGCCGGAAGATTTTTTAAACGCGCTCAAAGCAACCGGCACCACGCATATTGTGGCGCTTTCGGGGTATAACATTACGCTGGTAGGCGCTTTAATGCTGCGTTTTTTGCTCAAATTCGCCGTGCCGTTTCGCGCCGCATTTTGGATTGCATGCATGCTTATTGCGCTCTTTGTTGTCATGACCGGGGCCGCGGCTTCGGTGGTGCGCGCGGGAATTATGGGAGTGCTGGTTTTGGTTGCGCAACAGGAAGGGAGAGCGTATCACATGACCAACGCTTTGGTTTTTGCGGCAATGCTTATGATAGTTCAAAACCCTTATATTTTACGTTTTGACACGGGATTTCAATTATCATTTCTCGCAACCTGCGGGATTTTATATCTTCCTTCGAGGATTGAACCTTTCGCGGCCCGCGTAAAATATAGTGTTTTGCAAAGCATACAAAAAGAAAGGCGCGTGCTTTCGCGTGAGGATCGCGGTAGCAGATGGGGAGAAATATTTGAGAAAACATTTATCGAAACTGCGAGCGCGCAGATATTTGTATTGCCGCTCCTTATGTATATATTCGGCAGTATTTCGCTTATAAGCATTATCGCAAATATAGCGGTGCTTTTTGCAGTGCCCTATGCTATGGGTTGGGGGTTTGCGGTTACCGCGATTGGATTTTTTGCGGATTCCTTTGCGCGTGCCATCGCTGTGGTTCCATGGGTTTTGCTTTCTTATATTATTCACACGGTCGAATGGTTTTCGCGGGTGCCGTATGCTGCGGTATCGCTCTATTTTTTCCCGTGGTATGCGTGCGTGTTCGGGTATGCACTCATTATTTTCTGGATTATGCGTACAAGAAAAGATACAATACATTTCAATGGAAAAAATTCGCAATAATATAAAATCAGTTTTTATTGCCACATTTCTGGGTAGCGCCGCGCTTATTTGGTATCTTGTTTTTTATTTCGAGGCGCGGCAAAATCTTTTGTTCACTGTTTTTGATGTGGGGCAAGGGGATGCGATTTTTTTAGAACTTGGCGGAAAACAAATTTTGATTGATGGGGGGCCGGATGAAAAAATTTTATCCAAACTCGGGCGCCGCATGCCTTTTTGGGATCGTTACATTGATCTTCTTATTCTCACTCATCCGCATGCGGATCATTTAACCGGTCTTCTTGAGGTGGTGAAGCGCTACGATGTGGGTATGATCCTTGAGACCAAGGTGAATTATACAACCCCCGAATATGAAGAATGGCGGCGTCTGCTTAAAAAGAAAAATATAAATATAGTTGTTGCCCAAGCGGGACAGGTGGTTCGCATGGCGCCGAATGCATATGTGGATATTTTAGCGCCGAGGGAAAATTTTGCCGGGGGGTCGCCCGGCAATGTGCACGACGCAATGATTGTGGCAAAACTGCATTTTGGCGCATCAAGCGCCTTGCTGACAGGGGATGCGGAAAAAATCACGGAGTATAAGCTTGTATTTTTTGAAGGTGCGCGCCTTGGTTCCGATATTTTGAAAGTGGGACATCATGGATCGAAAACTTCTACCACTGAAGACTTTTTGCGCACGGTTTCGCCGAAGATCGCAATCATCTCGTCGGGAAGAAAAAACAGATACGGGCATCCGCATCAAGAGGTGATTGACCGTCTGAAAGATTTTGGAGTCCATGTTCTGCGCACCGATGAAAAAGGAGATATAAAAATGAAAAGCGACGGGGTAAAAGTTTTTTACGAATGAATTATGGCCACCTAACTCCGCGATCGCGGAGTTAGGTGGCCGGCTTGCCTTTTTAAATACGTCTCCAGCTTGCTTTTTTAGAAATATCGTAATATTATAGAAAGATAATTAGAGGTAAACATAACCCAAAAAAATATGAATACATCACAGCATCCAAAAGAAGAAAAAACTTTTATGCTTGTTAAGCCCGATGGAGTTAAGCGTGGTTTAATAGGCGAGTGTCTTCGCCGAATTGAACAGCGAGGACTCAAAATTATTGCAATTAAATTGATTCACGCATCGGAAGAACAAGCACGCAAGCACTATCCGGGGACGGAAGAGTGGTTGCGCGGCATGGGAGGAAAGACGCTTGAGACATATCAAAAATACGGCAAAGATGCGAAAGCGGAATTGGGAAGCGATGACGCGTTGGAGATCGGCAAAATGATTTATACCTGGAATACCGATTTTCTAACATCGGGTCCGGTACTCGCACTCGCGATTTCCGGCATTCATGCAATTGATATGGTGCGAAAGATTGTAGGCAAAACCATTCCTGCGTTTGCCGAAATGGGAACAATTCGCGGGGACTTTTCCGTGGATTCGCCGGTTTTGGCAAACGACGGCAAGCGCGCGATTCACAACCTTGTGCATGCATCCGGCGATCACGCTGAAGCGGAACATGAGCTGGCGCATTGGTTTAAACCTGACGAAATCCACGCTTATAAGCGTGCGGAAGATGAGATAATGTTTTAGCACGCATAGTATATTTTTTTAAAAATCCGGCAATTCATTGCCGGATTTTTTAATTTCCCAATACTGTGATGTCCATAGGATCGTAAATAGAAGAGAGATTTGATTTTGGAGAAAATTTATTAAAAATCAAAACTTGTCAAGGAGTTTTTGGTTTCTCTGGAGAGGGTTCGCAGTAGAATATAAAAACAGACAAATGCCGGGAAGAAATTAAAACGTTAGTAAACATTGATAATGGTAGGGCATATATGAGTAGTTTTTAGTACTGTTTAGTAAGCTTTATATACAAATGCTTTCAAGAATGAATCATCAAATAAACTCTTTATCTTGTCCAGCATTTTAATACATATCTTTATTCCACCTCGATTTTCCACAGGAAAGCGCATCATGGGTGGTATTCTAAGTGCATACAGTGATACAGATAAAACCCGCTTATTTATGCCATAAATTATCATATCAGATATATATCAGATAGCTATCTGATATATATCTGATATGGCCTATATTCTCTGAATGAACGAAGATAACGATTTAAATTTCATATCGCTTGCTGATGCCTCACGCGGAACTCCTTACTCCCAGCAGTATTTGAATTTGCGTATTCGCTCTGGAAAACTTTTCGGCAAAAAAATAGGGAGAAATTGGTACACCACGCGCGAGGCGGTGGTTGAATATGTGCGGCTGCAAAACGGCGTTTTATTGCGTAATATGGAGCGAAAATGCCTGAGTTGGCTCGCGGCAACTTTCCGTCCATCATTGCGAGCCCCGCAGAGCAATCCGCCGCGCTTTGTCATCCGTATACGGAGCCGAAGGATCTCGTTTCGCATAATGAGATTGCCGCAACTCGCCACGGCGAGCAGAATATTGTTTTTTCACGCGCGCCTGCGTATATCATATATGCCGCAAAAAACATTCTTACGATCACCGCCCTTACAGCGCTTCTCTTCTTCACAGGATCATTTGCAAAAAACTTTTTCATTCCCACCGGCTTCTCTCCTTTTGTTCACACTCACAATGCTCTTACTCAAACCATAGGTGATCTTCAGTATGCATCCGTCATTTCTTTTCTCCGTTCTTCAATTTCAAATCTTGAAGACAAGCTCGCACAAAAAATGAATGCATGGATATTTGGA
>JACOYX010000020.1 GCA_016181585.1 Candidatus Sungiibacteriota bacterium
TCCACCACCTAACTGCGCGATCGCGCAGTTAGGTGGTGGATAATAAACTCACCTTTTGCTTTGTTGCCTAAAAAGACAATCCCTTCTTTTTTCAAAATGTTTATTTTTCTCTCCGCGCCCCACGCATAGCCTCCTGCAGTCCGGTCGGAGCGAATCACGCGATGACAAGGAACGCTTCTCGATCGATTTTTGTTGAGAATATTTCCTACAGCACGCCACGCGCGCGGGCGCCCGCAGGCGCCCGCGATGTATGCATATGTCGCCGCTTTTCCACGCGGTATTTTTTTGACCGCGTTATATATTTTTGTCTCGAATGAATCCGTGGGCTTTTTGTAAAACTTTTTTGGCGTTGGCATAAGTTAATTTTTTAGATGCTTCTTCATAGGGAAGCCATGTATAATCCTGATGTTCAAAAGAAATTTTTACGTCGCGCGTTTCCGTGCGTGCAAGAAAAAAGGCAACAAATTTCATCCGTTTTTCCTCACCGATTTTTACAAAATAACGGATTGTTTCTTTAAACCCAGGAATAATTTCGATCTCGGAAATTCCCGTCTCTTCTTTTACCTCGCGCCGAACGGTTTTTTCCGTGGTTTCTCCTTTTTCGATATGCCCTTTCGGAAAATCCCAATGTCCGGGTTTTGCTTTTCCGATTTTTGCATCAATCGAATCAGGATGTTGAATCAAAAGATATTCTATGGTCCCTTTTTCTTTTTTAATTACCACCGCACCCGCGGATCTTTCGACTGGCATTGACGTATAATGCTTTATATGTATAATTGTATTAGTATATCAGGAGGAGGTGTCCTTTGACAATAGAAGAATTGTTTCCAAAAGAAAGGTATCCCTTAAGAATAACAACACGGTTTCTCCTCGGAGACTGTCCGTGCAAGGTGGATTACTTCTATCAAAATCCGCTAATACGCAACGATAAGCAAGATCGAGGGTATATTTTTCGTATGTTCCCCTTGGAGAAACCCTCGCAAAATTGCGCCTTAACCTTCCAAAAAGACAAACCATTAGAGCGCTACTGCTATGTTCCCAAGCAAGGATTTGTTGAAATTAATACAAGGGGAAAATTACAAAAATCCTTAGATATCATGAATAATGTCCCTAAGCTTCTCAATAAACTCGGTACCGCTACATGGCGTCCGCTGTAATAAGGAAAGGGAGGATTTATGTGCACCATTGAACAGATGCAAAAAATGGAAAAAGAAGGTAAGGGAAGAATTTATTGGCATTATGAAGATAGAACACATGGAGCCAAACCTGAACCTATCTGGATTCCCCGGCACCTTGTAAGGAGGTTCTTCGCATGAAATTCGATGAACTGTTTCCCCGATCGAAGTTTCCTGGCAGAATGAAAACAAAGAATAAAGTGAAAATTTCTGATAATGTAACAATGCGAACATCTGTGTTTTTTGAAAAACCATTTATGGGACTCGGGGATCCGCGCCACACCTGCGGATTATCCAGAGTTGTTTTCGAAAACGGCAACGAAACACTCGCGTTTGCCATACTCTTTCCAAAAGAGCATGCGAGGGCACGGTGGTTTCAATGTATGGCAGGAGATTGGGTCGAAATTTCTGGTAGCCAAGAACCAATGAACGAAATTTGCGAAAAACATATTAGGATTCTCGGACCTAACCCTTTCGCGGGAATTGAGGACGCGAAATGGGTACAGTTTTAAGAAACAATCTGAAGACAAGTATATACTTGTCTTCTTTTATTTAATAAGTATTAAAAAATAACAACCAAACTTACTTCTTCAAAAACCCCAACATCTTTTCCATTGGCCACGCGTTGATGATATCTTTTTTCTCCGCCCATCCTCTTCTAGCCTGCGCAATGCCGTATTCCAAGACACTAAAATGCGCGGCCGCGTGCGCGTCCGAATCAATGCTCATTTTTACACCCGCCTCCACGCACTTTTTAATATAATCATCTTTTATATCAAGGCGATCAGGAAACGCATCAATTTCCAACACCGTTCCTGTGCGCTTCGCCGCTTTTATAATTTTCTCAACATCTAAATGAATCGCATCGCGGCGATTGATAATGCGCCCGGTCAGATGGAAAATAATATCAACATTCGGGTTTTCCATGGCGCGGATTACCCTCTGCGTTTGTTCTTCCTGCGAGAGATTAAAATGGCTATGCACCGCCGCCCCCACCACATCAAGCTTGGCAAGCGTTTCATCATCTATATCCAAAGACCCGTCTTTCCCGATATTCACCTCCGCTCCTTTTAAAATCCGAAAATTTTTCAGATGCTTATTTATCTTTTCAATTTCCTCCATCTGCTGTAAAAGTTTTTTTTCATCCGCACCTCCGGTCATCGCAAGCGAGCGAGTGTGATCGGTAATCACGATATATTGAAGTCCGACTTCGATAGCGGCTTCCGCCATTTTTTCAATCGAATCTTTGCCATCCGTCCAATCGGTCTGTACCTGTAAATCTCCCTTTAGATCATCATAGCCGATGAGCTTGGGAAGTTTGTTTTCCCGCGCGGCCTCGATTTCTCCATGCATCTCGCGAAGTTCCGGTTCGATATACCGAAGACCGAGTTTTTTGTAGAGCTCTTCCTCGGTTTTGCCCGCAATCATTTTTTCACCCTTAAAAAGTCCGTATTCACTCAATTTCCAGCCCTGCTTCTGCGCAAGCTCGCGGAGCGCGATATTGTGATCTTTCGATCCGGTAAAATAGTTTAACGCCGCGCCCCACGATTTCTGTGGAATTACTCGCAAATCCGCATCAAGGCCATCTTTTAATTTTACGCTTGTTTTTGTCGTCCCTTTGCCAAAAACATGCGCAATCATCGGAAGCGCGAGAAAGCGCTCAATAACACTCTCCGGCTTCTTAGAAGATACCAAAATATCGATATCTCCTATCGTTTCTTTTCGGCGGCGCGCCGATCCTGCAATTTCCAACTTTTCCACTTCGGGAAAAGCGCGCAGGATCGCCTCAAGACGGCGAATATCCGGAAGCACATTTCCTAAAATTCTTCGGCCGCCGGATTCTTTCAGAAACTCGATTCCCTTCAAAATCTTCTCTTCGGATTTCTCGCCAAAACCAGCAAGACCGCGTATTTTCCCCGCTTTTGCCGCTTTTTCCAAATCTTCGATATTTCTTATTTTTAATTTTTCCCAAAGCGTTTTCACCATGCGAGGCCCTACTCCTTCGATGGCGGTAAGCCCCGCAATGTCTATAGGCGTTTTTTTCTTGAGACGATCGTACTCTTTGAAATGCCCTTTCTTAAAAAATTCCGCGAGGTGCATAGCTATCCCCTCGCCAACGCCAGGAATTTTCTTCAACGCATCTTTGCCTCCCTGTTTAAATAAGTCGGCAATATCTTCTCCGAATGCTTCTATGTTGAGTGCGGCTTTTTCATAAGCGCGCGGTTTAAACAAAACACCGCTCATTTCGTACAGCGCCGCCATTTCCATTAATATTTTTGCGACCTCGCTATTAGCCATAGTTAGATACTACACCACTCTCATTATTTTTCACTTATTGAGCGCCTTATTGACAGAAAAACAAGGAGATGCTAGAGTTCATCTACCTTTTCGATCTTTATCTTAAAAAACTTTCGCGGCGGACCCCTCCTTTCTGCCGCGAAAAACCCCGGCAGGCGGATCGTCCTCTCCATCCTCCCTCCCCATATCCCCGACCGCCTGCCGGTCAAAAACCCATAAGAGCACAAAAGTGCTCTTATTTTATTTCTTTTGTATAAACATCCTCGCAGGATTTTGAGGAACTTTCGGGAGAATATAGGGGCGCAAAAACACAAGCATCAGCGTAGCGACAAACGCAAGGATGCCGACAAGAGGAAAGACCGCGCGAAATCCGATAACTGTCGCCAAAAGTCCCCCAACAGCGCCGCCAAATGCCGCACCCGCCCCTATGGAGAAACTTGAATAGAGCGACCACTCAAACCCTTCCCGCCCTTTGTCTATATGCCGCGTAAAAATTGCATAAAACGGCGGCACCAAAAACGCATCTCCCACGCCAAGCAATAGCTGAAGAAGATAAATATGCCATATATGGCTAGCAAAATAGTAGAGAATCACTACCATAGAACTGATAAACCCTCCGATGATCATGGAGTAAAAATCGTCGTACTCGCCGTGATTGCGGTCAATGTAGCGCGCCACAAAAAGCTGAAGTATGGATTTTACCGTCCAGTAGATTGTCAAAGCAAATCCCACAACCGCCACCGTGCCGTTGGTGATTTCTTTAGTAATAAAAAGAGAATAAATCGGCGTTAAAAAACTGAAAGCGCTGACCAAAACAAAATCAGCGAGAACAATAATGAGAATAACTTGGTTAATTTTGGGAAACTGGAGGGGCATGTTTCAAATGCAAAATGAAAAATAACAATAGACCTACTGCGTAAAGATACTTCTACTGCAATTTCTTAATTTAGGCCAAAATCGCTTCAAAATTTCTTGACTTATCTAAGCCGATAGGCCTCGAAACGCGCCAAATGATTTCTAAGACCCTGTTCAATATCTTTCTTCCAGAGACATTTTAGTGATATTTTGAGCGAAAAACCTGAAGACCGACGATGCGTAGCGATAGCTATGTTGAGGAGGATTAAATGTCTAAAACCTGGCCTAGTCCGTACCTTTAGGTACGAACAGTCTAGGAAGGTTCGACCGTTTAAGGTTTTGCGGCTGAATTAGCAAATTCATGACTTGGTCCAAATAGCGCAAAACGGAGTCGGGAGAAGAGACATTGAACAAGGTCTAAAGAGATCCTGATAAGATACTATCACGACAAAAATAAAAAGAAAACTCCGCGGACGCATCCGCGGAGTTTTCTTTTTATTTCTAAAAAATTTACTGAAAGGGTTGCTTTTTAGGCAGTTCAGACCATTACCCTCTCTTTTATTGCACCTGCGGAAGACCGAAACCGGTCAAAGCATCATCTCCTACAGCCGCGAGATCGTGTAATTTTGCGATATCCTGCAAATACGAGCGTGTCGCAAGTGCGGAACCCTGCCATAGTTTTGCCGCAAGCCCAGATATGTGAGGAGTGGCCATTGAAGTTCCGCTTAATACCGAATATCCGCCGTTATTCCACGTAGACTCCACAGCGACACCGGGCGCCCCCAATTCCACCTCACCTTCTTCGACAATATAGTCCCCGTCGTTTACACCAACACTCGACCAGTAAGGCACCGCTTCACTTGCGTCAATCGCTCCGACAGCAATTACATTTGCGGCGGCTCCAGGGTAATCGACAGACCCGACTCCATCTGTTCCATCATTCCCCGCGGCGGCTACCACAAGCACCCCCTTGCTTACCGCATAATTCACCGCGTCTTGTATAAGCAGGGAAGGCGCATCCGCTCCTAAACTCATGGAAATAATCTCTGCGCCGTTATCTGCGGCAGTGCGGATTGCATATGCAATATCATCCGCCCAGCAGGAGCCGTTGGACCCGCATACTTTGTATGCCCAGAGATTTGCCGAAGGCGCGATACCATAAATACCCTTGCCGTCAGCACTACCGTCGGCGCCAATGGTTCCCGCGACATGAGTGCCATGTCCATTTTTATCATCGCATTTCCCACTCACCACCGCCCGCCGCGGATTAGTGAAATCTTTGCAATCTTTAATCCGATTCACCAAATCAACATGCGCTTTGTAAGCGCCTGTATCCAGAATAGCAACATCAACCCCCGCTCCGCCGTTCGTAGAGGTAATAGCGCTATTATTGTATATTTTTTCAATTCCCCACGGTGTCTGATCTGAAGGCACAGCAGTGCGCCCGCTTGTGCGGCCACTGACTCTTCCTTTTGGCGCAGATACTAAAGCAGTTACATGTAACCGAGGGATTTCCTCCATTTCCACACCGGCACTTTTTAGCGCCAACGCTTCAATTTTAGACAATCCCGCGCTTACTCCCTGCGGAAATTCATGACGTATGCTGATAGTTTTCAGCAAAGGATGACTTTTGGACTTAACAACATAATGAGTGGTTGTGTCTTCATCCGCCTCCTGCAGACGGGAGTTATGGTCTCCGCCAAACACTGAAAACGCGGCACCGCCAAAAACCAACAAAGCAACAACGGCAAAACCTGTAGAAAATATTGTTCTTTTTTGCATATGCGACAAATTAGACTTTTTGCTTAATAATTGATAAAAAACGACTTTTTTACTGCATTGTTATATATCCCTATTATATCTCAAATATAAAATAACACAAGAGTCGCCAGTATCGTTTCAAGGATCTGTCGCAGAATAGCCTTTGAAGCGAAATTTCATAAATTCGGCAACAGAGCCTTCAATGCTCACAAGTTTTCCACAGTTTTTACGCATGTTATATTATTTATGAAGTACTGATATATATTATCGCCCTCCTCGCAGTATTTGTTTCCCAATCTCAATTAAAATAATATTGACTATCCCGAGCAAAAACACTCCCGCAAGCCATACCAGAGGAAGCGAAACAGTATGAAAAATATGTTGGAAAAAAGGAATATATATTGCGATCAAAGTCAAAAGAATACCGATGCAGACTCCCGCGTTTAAATACACATTGGAAAACGGATTGTAGTGCAAAATACTTTTTTCCAAGCTCCGCAGAGAAAACGCCAATATAAGCGTATAGGTCGCGAAAGACGCAAAAATAAACGTGCGGATAATTTCGAGCGGATAACTAAAATACAAAAGCGCTCCGTAGATAAGAAACAGCAGGGTGCTGGTGCCAAGTCCTATGACAAAAATAAAAATACGCATGGCGCGGTCAAGCATTATTTTCCCAGGCGCGTGCGGCGGCGTATCGTGCCCATCCACCCCCTCTTCAAACGCAAAAGCAATGGCGGGAAAACTATCGGAGAAAAAATTTACAAAAAGAATTTGCAATGCATTGAGGGGAAGCGCCAGTCCGAACAACAACGATCCGCCAATCAGAAGCAATTCGTCAAACACATTGGAAAAAAGATAGACAATAACCTTGCGTATATTGCCCATGATTTTTCTGCCCTCAAAAATTGCGCGGACAATCGTCTCGAAATTGTTGTCTAAAATAATCATGTCCGCGGATTGTTTGGTGACATCCGTTCCCGCGCCGAGCGCTATGCCGATATCCGCGCGAGAAAGCGCGGGTGCATCATTAACCCCGTCTCCCGTAACCGCCACCACCTCTCCCCGCTCCTGGAAAAGCCCGACAAGCATCATTTTCTGTTCCGGCGTTACGCGTGCAAAAACAGTGGTTTCCGCGGCACGCGCGCGAAGCTCTTCGTGAGTCAGATAGCGCAAATCATCACCGGTAAGCACTGCGCCCTTGCCGTCTACCAGTCCGATTTCCCGCGCCACCGCTTCCGCGGTTGCCGGATGATCGCCGGTTACCATCACCGTTTTTACCCCCGCCCGCGCGATTGCCGCAATTGCGCCTTTGACTCCCGGCCGCAATGGATCACGAAATGAAATAAGTCCCTTAAAAATAAAATGAACAAGCGTTTCCATCGCGTGCATGTCTTCCTCCGGCTTTATTTCCCGCGCGGCAACTCCGGTCACCCTTTCGCCGTTTCGTGCGCGGCGGTTTATTTCTTTTTCAATCGCCGTTTTTTCCGCCGCTCCCAAATCGGTAAATTCCAGTAAAATTTCGGGTGCGCCAAAAAGAAGCATAATGTGCGCATTTTTCTCTTCCAACCGCACTGCGGAAAATTTATACGCCGAACTGAAGGGGATCCGATCAAGCGTCTCTTGTTTCCGAAATTCAGCCGCAGAAACAATATGCTCTTGCAATGCAAAGCGCACCAGTGCGGATTCAAGGGGGCTTCCCACAAAACGCCACGCCGCAATATTTCCATTGGTTTCTTCCACAATCACCTGCGCGTTAAAAAGCGCTCTTTTGATCAGCTCGCGTTTGGCGTTCCCATCTTCGCCGGCACCATACGGCATAATGTCCGCAACTTCCATTTTGGCTTGCGTGAGCGTTCCGGTTTTATCGGTTAAAATAATACTCGCCGAACCCAGTGTTTCCGCGGCGATAATTTTTCGTACCACTCCTTTTCGGCGTGCAAGGCGCTCCACCCCTACCGCCAGAATTACCGTAAGCGCCACCGGAAGCCCTTCCGGAACCGCGGATACCGCGATGGCGACCGCAATCAAAAACATGTCGTAGACATTGTGGCCATACCACACTCCCAGCGAAAAAAATAATGCGACAATGCAGAAAAGAATAATGCTCGCGGTCTTCGCAAAAGCATTCACCGCGCGTTCAAGCGGCGTTGTTTCGCGCGTGCTTTTGCCAAGCAAGCCCACGATTTTTCCAAACTCCGTATCATTCCCAGTTGCCACCACCACCGCCTCCCCTATGCCCTGCGTAACCAGCGTCCCGCCAAAAACCATGGAACGCCGCTCCGGAAGCAAGGTCGCGGCGAGAAGCACCGCATCTTCTTTTTCTTCCGGCATTGACTCTCCCGTGATTACCGCTTCATCCACCTCGAGATGGTTGGTATGGATAAGCCGCGCATCCGCCGCAACGCGATCCCCTGGCGAAAGTAATATAATATCTCCGGGTACCAGGTCCACTGCATCAATCTCACGCTCCACGCCTCCGCGCCGCACTTTTACCCGTGCACGAATATAGGTACGCAAAAGATCCACCACGTTTTCCGCTTTGTTTTCCTGCCAAAATCCGAGAACAGTATTTGCCAGCACCGCCGCACCGATGACTGCCGCATTGATCCATTCCTGCAAAAGCACCGTAATCACCCCCGCTCCCACTAAAATAAGAACAAGAGGATTTTTGCATTGGCGCAAAAAAAGCCGCAAGCGTGAAAGACGCATTTGCTCCGTAATGCCGTTGGGGCCAAATAACTCAAGCCTTTTTTTTATTTCCCCATCGGAAAGCCCATGCACCGAGGTTTCAAATACGGCGAGCACTTCATCTTTCCGCATCGCCCACACAGGCTCCCGAATTGCTTCCCGCGAAAATACCATAAAATATTAAGCAATAGATCTATTAAAGTAAAAGTGTAATAAGTTCATAACCCACTCCGAAAAGCAAAAGAGCGCCTACTCCTATTTTCCACGCATACGATGCAAAAGAAATGTCTCGGCGCATTTTTACTTGCAATGCGTGATAGACCGCCACCACCATCAGAGAGTCAATACCAATTGCCAGCGCACCGACCAAACTTATGGTAAGCAAAAAGTTTTGAATACCGAGAAAATAAAGCCCTGCTGGCGCTGCGGTAGTAACTATTTGCGCCAAAAAAGGAGATAGTTTCAGATCAAGCCTCAAGAGCGCCTCAAAACTTTCCGCAAGCGCGATTAGTGAAGTGAGTGTTGCGAGGAACCCGATAATATTTCCCAAAAGCACCACGCGAAAACCGACCACCGGCAGAAGTCCGCTAATCGCTTCCTCGGTTACAAAACTTCCAGAAGAACCCGCCACCGCAAACGCAAAAAGACCGTAAAGCACTGCCGGAAGAAATGTTCCGGCAAAAATCGCACGGCGTACCCGCGGACGGGATCTCCCAAGAAAAGTTACCAAATCCGGTATCACCACGCCGCCTGAAAGCGCGAATAACAAAATACCGTATGGCAAAAATCCATATTCCCACCGCACGGGAGAAAAATTGCTCGCCTCCACGTGCGGAAGAAGAATGAAAATTAAAATACATACAAAAGCAATTAACAAGCCCATGAGCACGCTGTTAAGCCGCGCTTCTTTTTTTAACGGCAGCTTATTTACTACCGCCGTAAGAAATATCAAAAAGAAAACGGAAATAAAATAAGAAATGCCGGGGAAGAAGACAAAAATAATGCCGTGCAAAAACACGGAACCGAGAATGAGATAGGCAAGTAAAGACCCTAAAATTCCGAAAAAAGAAGACATCCACTCAAGACCAGCCCACCGTTTACCAAGATAGATATTCACATAGCCGGGCAAACGGTGAAACGAAGCTGTAGCCAAAACCACTTCACTGTAAAGCAAGTGATACAAAAGAATAAGGCCGGTAATTAAAATAAGTTCGACAAACCCGAGCAAAAAGCCGGATTTTGCAAATGAAAAAGGGATGCCGAACATCCCCACTCCAATAATCATGCCGGCCAAAATTGAAACTGCTTGAAGAAATTTTACCATCTTGTCTCCTTTCAATAGCTAGTGAAGCCATCCTTCCGCCGCGGCACGGAAAGCATGTAAACGTGTCTTGAAAGCAATAGCCGAATCACACTTCCACAAGTTTATCTTTTTTCACCATTTCATATACTTTTTCCACCAAAGTTTTCGGATCCGAATCAAACACTATTTTCCCCCTTCCTCGATGCGCCCATTTGATAATTTCATCGATTTCATCCGCCGTGCCTCCTGTGTCCGTAAGAACACCAATCGGTTTATTGTCTTCAAACGCGATCGTAAATTCATTGAGCGTCCCCATACGGCCACAGGTGACAATAACCGCATCCGATGAACGAGTGAGTAAAAGATTTCTGCCAGCATACCCAAATCCAGTATAGATAATAATATCATGATAGTCGAGCGGGAGTTTGTACTCTTTCACGTGCTCCGCTTCGGACGAAGCGGGAGAAATGCCGATCACAAATCCATTCGCATCTTTAGCGCCAATTGCCGCCCAATACGGCGCACCCGTTGTGGCTCCCGTTACCAAAACGGCATTATGCTGGATAATTTCTTTTCCAAGCACGCGCGTTTTTTCCAAAGCATCCGGCGCGCAAAGTCCTGTTTCCGCGGCGCCGGAAACACAGATTTTTAATTTCAAATGTATATGGGGTGTAGGTCTCATGCAAGTAATTAAAAATGTAAATATCCTTAAGCCGTCTGCGGCAAGCAGGCTAGGCAAAATGAAAAATGATAATGTAAAAATTCAAAAATAATAAATCACGAAGCGATACTTTAATTTTGCATTTTTATATTTACATATTACATTAATCAACCATTCCCATCAAACTGATTGATGAGAAACATATAATCAGCCTAATTATATTTCCATCTCATCTCCCAAAATCGGCGCTTCGGCACGAGTCCCCAAACGGTCGCGAATTTCCTGCATAAAATGCATAGCGCGCGCTTCCTCTCCCTGCACCACAAACACTTGTTTCAGCGAATTGCGGCTTTCATACACAAAATCGTAAAGCTGGGAATTGTCCGCGTGCGCGGAAAATCCGTTTATTTTGCGAATTTCAGCGTGTACCGGAATATCTTCGCCAAAAATTTTTACCATAGTTTCGCCGTCAATCAGCCGCCGCCCCAAAGATCCAGCCGCTTGATAGCCGATAATCAAAAGAATGCTTTTCTGATCTGAAAGATAGCGCCTCGCATGATGCAATACCCTCCCGCCGTTCATCATGCCGGAACCGGCAATAATCACCTTCGGCCCGATAATATTGTTTATTTTTTTTGAATCTTCGGCGGATTCCGTAAACTGCAATTTTTTAAATTTAAAAAGTTTCGGATGCTTCAAAAAAAGTTCTTTTATTTCTTCTTTATAGTATTCGGGGTAGCGCTCAAAAACCTCCGTAACCCGAATCGCAAGGGGTGAATCGACAAATACAGGAATTTCGGGAATCCGTTTGTAGAGCAGAAGTTCGTTCAAAAGATGCAAAATATCCTGCGTGCGCTCCGTGGCAAAGGCGGGAATCAAAAGCGTACCTCCGCGCGCGGCGACATCTTCCACGGCGCGTTCCAGCTGGGAAATCCGCTCTCTCGGGTCTTCATGCTCCTTGCCGCCGTAGGTCGACTCTATTACCATATATTCCGCATCGGGTACGATTTCTGGACCGGGTAAAAGCAAAGAAGGAATATTACCAAGATCGCCGGTGAAAAGAATTTTCTTTCCCTCCGCATGAATTTCCACAAAGCTCGATCCCAAAATATGCCCTGCGTTGCGCAACATAATATCCGCATCGCCAAGATGAATGGACTCATGGTAGCGAAGCGTTTTCATCTGCGAAAATGCCTGATCCATGTCTTTTTCTTCAAATAACCGCTCTTTCTCGCGTGCCGCAAGAGAGAGCGAGTCACGCAAGAGAAGCATTGCCAAATCTTTCGTGGGCGCCGTGGAAAATATAGGCCCGCGGAATCCCTCGCGCACAAGCTTCGGTATCCTCCCTATATGATCCACATGCGCGTGGGTAACAAACAGCGCATCGATGATTTTCGGATCAAAAAGAAAACCGCGGAAATTCATATCCGCGCACTCGTCGCATCCCTGAAATAGCCCGCAGTCAACTAAAATATTCGCGTGTTCCGTTTTAAGAAGATAACAAGCTCCGGTTACTTCCCGCGCACCACCGTGAAAAGATATTCGCGCCATAGTATAATAATAGCAGAGTTCCCTTAAAAAGAAAAAGGAATATATGCGCGAATCAATAAAATTAAAAGACCCTTCACGGGTCTTTTAACATTTCCAACACGCTGTGGATGCAGATTTCTGCAGGTGATTTATAGTATAAAAAAGCTCTTTCACACCATGGATCACATTATGAAAAAGTTTTTTCGCATTATATTTTTTCTTTTACTGCCGGTCTTGTGCGCGGGTGAAACCCGTGCCGCAGAATATGACCCTTCGGACATTCACGCGCTCTATTTGAGCATAGACAATATTCACAACTCAAAGAAAATCGTAGAACTCGAAGCTTTGGTCCATAATACCAGCGCCAACGGCATTGTGATTGATTTTAAAGATAGCAATACGCCCAATCTGCCATATATGAAAAAGCTCGTCGAGCGCTTCCATAAAGCAGGAGCATATACTATTGCGCGCATCGTTGTTTTCCAGGACAGCATATTTGCAAAAAAATATCCGATACTTGCTGTTAAAAAAAAGGTAACAGCAAAGGACGGCAAGATTTCGTTTGTTTTTTGGTATAGCGGCCGCGCAGTTTGGAAACGCTACTGGGTTGATCCTGCATCAAAATTGGCGCAGCAACACAATATATTGATAGCAAAGCAGGCCATTGATTGCGGTTTTGATGAAATTCAATTCGATTACATCCGCTTCCCTACTGATGGCGATATGGATAACATTCATTTTCCTGTATTTAATCCGGGCAGAGAAACTAAAAAAGAAGTAGTACAGCATTTAAAAGCTGAAGTTATGGATTCTTTTTTCCGCACATTGAGAAGCGAATTAAAGACATACGCACCGGCAGTTCCAATCGGCATCGATTTGTTCGGCGAAGTATTTGTTTACGGCAGAGAACGCGGCATCGGGCAAAACCTTGCCGATGTTGCAAAATATTTCGATGTGCTCTCCCCTATGGCATACCCATCGCACTACAAATGCGGCGAATTTAAAGTAAAAGATCCCAATGCGCACCCATACCTGGTTTATTCCGTCACACTGAAAAACGGCCTCAAGTTTTTGACCGAACAGAAAGTAATCATACGCCCTTGGATACAGGCATTTACCCTGCGCAATATTTATGCCTGCGGCCCCTCGGTTTCCTACGGCCCGGAAAATATAAAACAGCAGATCAAAGCCGGCAAAGACCTCGATATCAACGGCTTCATGCTCTGGAACGCACGCAGCCATTTTTCTCCCAAAATTTTTGAATAAAAAAGCCATCCTCGCACACGGGATGGCTTTTATCGCATTGAGAAGATTACAAGAGTCTTTTGCCAAAGCGGTATTTGGTAGCAGACTCTACGAAACTCTTTTTTGCCGCGAAATTGCGGAATTTTAGGCAGAAAAGAGAATTTTGCAGCCGTCTTATTCTATCATAAAGGAACCTCTTTCCATACAGCACTATTAATTTCATTATTATCTTGCGGACTGATGCACCCGGGATCATTGGTCGGACTGTTTCCATAATCAATTAACCCGTCTCCATCGTTATCAATATCATCTACGCACGCATTGCGTTCATCGTTGTCTTGAATATTGAGGCACCCGACATCTCCGGGTTCCAAATTACCGCTACAAAACGAAGTGGAGATATCACAATAGCCGTCGTTATCATTATCGATGCCATCGTTGCATTGATTGCGTTCATCATTGTCATTTGGGCTGGAACAACCGGGATCGCTAGGAAAATCACTCAACGTATCTTCGGTATCCGCATTGTCTATGCCGTCACGGCATTCCGGAGGTGGAGGTGAATATGACGATTGCGAGTAGTAACTAGATTGAGCGTAATAACTCGCTTGACTATAACTCGCCCCACACACCTCCACTGTAATCGGATTCAAACCTTTCACTTGATATGTTCCCCATGAAGTGCTCACTGAGGAAGGTCCTGAAGTTCCAAACGAGCTGTTGGGTGCTCCCGTACTCTGCCATCCGCTCCATGATCTTTGACTATTGTACTTT
>JACOYX010000014.1 GCA_016181585.1 Candidatus Sungiibacteriota bacterium
TGTCTATGATGCCACCACCTTTAATCCCACGATTACCTACCAGGGCGGATCAACTCCTCCTCCTTCGTATGCGCAATCCTCTTACGCCCCTTCATACACCCAGTCTTCTTACTACACCCAGTCTTCATATACAACCAAGAAACCGGATCTCATCACTAATCATCAAGAGATTACCATCAACGGAAATCTCACTGCAGGAACTCCGATCAAATTCCAAAGCACCGTAAAAAACATCGGGAATGCCAATGCGGCTTCAGGATCAGTAGGAAGATGGTGCATAGACAATCCAAACTGTCTTGATACTGTGGCGGGAAGAATCAGTGAAACCACATTCGGCGGGTTTGCCATCGGTCAGGTATCGGCACTCCGTACCTCTTCTGCGTGGACTGCGGTTGTAGGTTCCCATACCATCTACTGGTGCGCGGATGTAACAAATGTTGTTAATGAATCGGGTGAAGGCAATAATTGTTATGCGAAGGGGTTTAGTGTGGGGAGTTCATACACCCAATCCTCCTACTCTCCTCCAGCGCCTCCTCCGTCCGCAGAAGGGGATTACACAGTAATAGGAACCAAACTTTTGAGCATAACCAACCCCCCTAATGCTTACACAGAAATTCCACCATGGACAATACAAGGAGGATGGAGGCTTTTAAATTTAACTACCGGATGGACTTTCAACTGCACTACCCCAAGCAATCCTCTTACTTCCTCTATCACCTTTAATTCGTCCAATTGTGAAAGAGTTCTTTGGAACGACACATATGGTTTTCCACCAGCCTCATCCCTACCTGTTCGCCAAGACTGGCGAAGAAACTATAATGGCATATTTACCCAACATGTACTTGGTATATCCGGTGGGGATCGTATTGTCGGTATTGTTCATGGAGAGAACAAAAACGAAACCCTCGACGGAAAACAATATCAAAATACGGTAAATACCAATGTATCAGTTAAAAATTGTACTTCCGGTTATGTGGACGGAATATATCAGGATTGCTGGAGCGCGTATAACGGGTTTGTAAGCACAGCGTGGATCGAATATGACGCGGCGCACAATTGGGGAATTGCTCCATATCACGATGAGGGGCCAATTCTTTGGCCATCAGATGGTTATACTTATGAGGGTGCGAAATCTTCATCCGGATTGCGGCATCCCCACGGGTTGATTTCTGATGGATATCTCTGGGTATACTATATGGACACCAGTTCGAATAGTTACGGGCTAAAAGTGGCACGAGCTCCGATCAGCAGTGGTGGTTTGCCCGGCACGTTCAAAACATATTGCAATGGAAAGTGGGTTGATTCTTTGCCTGTGAATTTTTCTAAATCCTCAATGTCATCCTTTTTTGCCGTCAAAGGAGGTTGTGCAACACTAATTTTCTCCAGTGAAGGCGTTCAAACCAGTTTTGCAGTTGCGAAAAAAAATACTGGCGGCTTTATCGGCGTAGAGGAGATTATTATAGACGGAGCGTGGAGATTGCGTCTCCGTGAATCTTCAGACGGTATCAAATGGGGAAATCCCATAAATATACGCGCACGAAGCGGGGACTGGGGAGCCGGAGATGCCCACTACCCTATATTTTTAGATACCGCCGGATCAAATAATGAACTCATAAACCCTGCTGATTTTTATATTCTTGGCACGACCGGCGAAAACAAGGTGAACGCGCTGCATGTACAGAAAAAATAGCAAATTTAATGCGCCACTGTCACCGCCCACACCCTCGCGGCGCCCGCTCGTTTGAGCATATACGCCGCTTCTTCAAGGGTGGTCCCTGTCGTTTTTACATCATCCACAAGAACCACTGTTTTCCCTGCAATTTTTCCTGCATTTGCCGTTAAAAAACTCCCATGCATATTCTCACGGCGTTCTTCCGCCAAAAGCCCCACCTGGGGCTTTGTTTTTTTTGTTTTTACCAACATGGCAGGCAAAAAGGCGCACCGTAAACCTTCTGCAAGAGGCTTTGCAATAAGCTCTGCTTGATTAAAGCCGCGTAAGCGCCGGCGCTTTGTATGGAGAGGAATAGGAATCAAAAAGGCATCATCCGGCAAGGAAACTGCGTAATAGGAAAAATAATCCTGCAACACTGCGGCAAAAAGCGGCGCTATGACCCGCATTCGCTTATATTTCAAATCATGGATCAACGTGCGTATTTTGGGATCACGATAGGAAAAAGGAGAAAAAAATGCATAAATAGGGGTCCTGGCGCGGCATATTATGCATGTTCTGCCCGCAGGTATCCCGCTTTCAGCGCGGGCTGGGACAATAGCTCCGCACACAAAACACACTGGCGGACGAAATACTATTTTTTTCCGACAATCCATGCAAAGCAAAGCACCTTCTTTTTCGCACTGACAGCAAAAGATAGGGAAGAGGCATTCGAGAGCAAGCGACTTCAGACGATATAATAGCGTGATAAGCATTTTCTAAATGTAAAACTTTTCTTTTCTGATTAAAAATACAAGAATAGGTTCGGCCTTAAGCAGTTATGTGGGATAGATTAAGTTTTTGTAACAATATCGTATAGTTTTGTGATTATTAGCGCTAGCATAAAATACACCAAAATTGAAATCAATATTAGAAAAAATCCGAATATAACAAAGCAAGATTCGCCAGAACAACCAATTAATTGTCTGATGGGTTCAACGGGTAACCAATGGCCCATCTGTTCCAAATCTATACCTAAATAAACAATGAGCCACTTGATGCCTGTTATTGCACTCAACACAAAGTTAAAAATAAATAATAACAGAGCAAGTACAAACGAGCGCCATAGAAGTGATTTCATAATTTATGATTAGTGAATTAAGACGATCATGACCTTTTCGCATTATACCGCAATGATTAAAAAATTAAATATCCTTAAGCCGTCTGTGACATGGTCTGACTGTCGCAGACGGTCTAAGACGACAGACTAGGCAAAATGGAAAATGGCGGTGTTCCATTAATTTTGCATTTTGATTTGATTTTTTAATTTTGTATTTTTATTGTGGATAACTCCGCCCTGTATCCTAGTATAAATATGCTCTATAATAAATGAGTATAATGGAATATACTAGAGATGTGCCAGAAATTCCTTTTTTCAAAAAATTCTCATTCCCGAAGCTATCCCTTGATATCCTTCATAAAAAGCCGGATAAAATAATCGGACTTGACGTTGGCGTGCATTCTTCAAAAGTTGTAGAATTGGAATATACGGAAGGAAAAGCAATACTCAAGACATACGGAGAACTCGCGAGCGCGGCGTATCTTAAAGAAAAGGAGGGTATTGGCGGGGGATTCCTGCGTTTTGTCGAATCCGATATAGTAGAACTGATTAAAAATATTCTGCATGAATCTGGGGTTACTGCGAAACATGCGGTGGTATCGCTTCCTGCAAGTTCAAGTTTTATTACGAATATTACCCTGCCCCGCGTTCAACCTTCGGAAATCGAGCAGGCCATCCCCTACGAAGCGCGCAAGTACATTCCCATCCCCATTTCCGAAGTAATTCTTGACTGGGAAGTTATCGAGAAAGCCAATCAAGAAACCGTAGAGGTAGTTATTGTTGCAGTACCTTACGAAGTTATCGAAAAGTTTAAACGCGTAGCAGAGGCCGCAAATATCGTGCCGCTAGCATTAGAAGTAGAAAGCTTCAGCATGGTGCGTTCGCTAGCCGGACAAGATTCAACCCCGCTTGCGATCGTAAGTATCGGTTTTCAGGAAAGCATTCTTGCGATAGTAGACAAAACAAGGCTAAGGACGGCGCATCATTTTACCCGAGGTTCCGAAGAACTAACCCGCGCTCTTGAAAAAGGATTGAGTATCAGCCATGAACGCGCCGAAACAGTAAAACACGAAGCAGGCTTAAGTGAAAGAATCGAAGAGCGCGAAATTACTTCAATTCTGGCGCCATTCCTTGAGACTTTCTTTTCAGAAATAGAGCGTTTTATTTCTATCTACAACCGTAAAGCCGAAAGGAAAGTACAGAAAGTTATTTTGACTGGCGGAGGATCAAATTTAAAAGGAATAGTGGAACTCGCCGTTTCAAAGTTTGGCATCGAAGTTACCAAAGGGAATCCTTTCAGCAGAATAGTAACACCGTCTTTTATGCAACCCATGCTCCGGGAAATAGGCCCAAGTTTTAGTGTCGCCGCCGGACTTGCTTTGAGAGAAATAGGAAATAAATAACTTATAGTTCTTAGCTTAGTTAGACGGTTAGGAAAAATCCTAAAGCTAATAAGCTAATAAGCTAATAAGCTAAAAGCTAATTGTGCCCGATCTACTCGCTCGCAAAGAGGCTGTCGCCTCAAAAATAGTATCTATACGGCAGGAAAGCTCTTTACTTTTTTTTGTAGCGCTTCTGCTTTTTCTCGCGGCTTCATCGGCTTACGGCGGGCTTTTTCTCCTCACCACAGCACAAGCTTCTACGCGCGATGAACTTACCGTACAAATTCAAGAAAAAGAAAATAACTTGCGTCCGGAACTTATCGAGCAAATATACGCTCTCGAAAACCGTCTCAAAAACATCGGCACCCTTTTAAACAGGCACACATTCTCGAGCAATGCATTTCGCATTCTTGAAGCCGCAACCCATCCCCAGGTGCGTTTCACGAATTTTGGCTTCAATCCGGAGAGTTATAAAGTAGAAATGTCGGGAGAGACAATAAGTTATGCCGTGCTTGCACGGCAAGTTAATATCCTTGAACGCGATCCGCAGATTGAACGTGTCGAATTCGGCGGACTTACGCTTACCGGCAATAATTTACTCGGATTCCGTGTCACCATCATTTTCCGTTCTGCTCTGCTTCAAATCCGCCCGGAATCCGTAGTGGCGACATCCACCGCACCATGACGCGTTCATTTATTACCATAATTCTATTAGTAGCGGCATCATTGTTAAGTATTTTTTACATTCGCTCGCAGTGGACGCAGTTTTCCCTTCTCCGGACAGAAGTTGAAAAATTGAACACTATCAGCGCTGAACTTGATGAAATCATTGCAAAGCGCGATTCACTGTTAAGTGCCGTCAATACCATTTCAAAAAGCGATCTCGACCGGCTTGACCAGGCGCTTCCCATGGGCCCGCGTGCCGCAGATTTTCTCGTTACACTCGAACAAGTCGTACTGCATCACAATCTCTCAATCAAAAGAATTGATGTATCGAGCTTGTCCAATACCGTCTCGCCGGTCGGAGCACAATCCGCTTCGGGATCGCCAATGCCCGGCGCTATTGCTTTAGCACCTAAACCGCAGGCCAAAATCGCTGAATTTCCTATCACTCTCACTGTAACAGGATCATACGAATCTTTTAAAAATTTCTTGCGCGAAACCGAGTCGCTTCTTCGGATCACCACCATGAGCGATATCACCTTTACTGCTGGTGAGAAAAGTAATACTTTTGATTTTACAGTACGCGGTAAGACATACTATCAATGAGATGGTTACAAAGCTCCTTTTCGTCGTGAAATTTTACAACGTGAGTAGAAAGTAAAGTTTTGTAACCATATCTATAACACTATGAGTCAGCAATCAACCCTTATTACTCTTTTCATACTTATAATCGCGGCTACCGGCTATTTCTTATACCAAGGGATAGGCGATCAAACTACCATCGAATCGGATCCTGTGGTTACCCTGCTGGAATCGCGCCTAGCGGAACTGCGGCGTCTAAAGGATATAAGCTTCGATACTTCGGTATTGCAGGACAAATTTTTCCAATCCCTTTCAACGCCTGTTATACCATCGCCGCCGGACATAAAAATCGGACGCACAAACCCGTTTATACCATTTTGATTTTTTAATTTTTCATTTTTAAAATGGCCAAATCCATCGTAGACACACTTGTTGCAAAGAAAGTAATTACTCTTGATGAAGGGTATGCAATTAAAAAGGAGGCCAAGGAGAAAAAAAGCCCTATTGATGATATTCTCTATGCTCACGGGATCACCGAAACCGATGTTGCGGAAGCGAAAGGCGCGGTTACCGGTTTTCCGGTAAAATATCTCACCGGAGCGCAGATCCCGTTTGATACGCTGAAAGAAATACCGGAGGATTCGGCGCGGCACTATAAAATGATTCCTCTCGGCAGACGAGAGGGGTACCTTGATATAGGCATGTTGTATCCGGACGATGCGTCTTCGCAAGAAGCCGCACGTTTTATTGCCGCACGCGGCAATACCCCCGCGCAAATTTTCGTTATTACCCCAACCGATTTACAGCGAGTGCTCGAACAGTATAAAAGCTTGCCGGGAGAGGTAACCAAAGCGCTTGGTGAATTTGAGAAAGAATATGAAAGCCTGGAAAGCCAGCTAAAGCCGAAAAAGCACGAACAAGTAAAAATAATAGAAGAGGCGCCCGTAACGAAAATGATGGCAGTTATTCTGCGCCACGCGGTAGAAGGACATGCATCCGATATTCATATTGAACCGGAAAAAGAGAATCTTCGCGTGCGTTTTCGCGTCGATGGCGTGCTCTATACAAGCCTTTTGCTCCCCTTAGATGTCCATCCGGCTATTGTTTCCCGCATCAAGGTTATGACCAATCTGAAAATCGACGAAACACGCGCACCGCAGGACGGAAGGTTTCATGCTGAAGTAATCGGACGCGACATAGATTTTCGCGTATCAACTTTTCCTACCGCTTTCGGGGAAAAAATCGCAATCCGTATTCTCGATACGGCAGGCGGGGTAAAAACGCTTGCTGATCTTGGATTTGAAGGCAGAAACCTAACGCTTGTCGAGGAAAATATACAAAGGCCTTATGGGCTTATACTGATCACCGGTCCCACCGGCTCGGGAAAATCCACAACCCTCTATGCACTGCTCCAACTTTTGAACCAAGAGGGATCGAATATCGTAAGTTTAGAGGATCCGATCGAATATTATATACAAGGAGTCAATCAATCCCAGATAAAACCGGAAATTGGGTATGATTTTGCTACCGGTCTTCGCCATATCCTGCGCCAAGACCCGGATATTATAATGGTAGGGGAGATCCGCGACAAAGAAACCGCCGCAATGGCCATTCATGCCGCACTCACCGGCCATCTTGTGCTCTCGACACTCCACACCAACAACGCCATTGGCGTTATTCCGCGCCTCATCGATATGGGAGTAGATCCTTTCCTTATCGCTCCAACGCTTGTCCTCGCTATAGGGCAAAGGCTCGTAAGAAAGCTTTGCGAAGAATCGAAAAAGGGCATCAAGATGGACGGCAGAATAAAGGAAATGGCGATGAAAGAAATCGAAAACATGCCGGAGAATTTAAAAAATCAGATGAAAAAAGAAATGCCGGATCAAATTTATCAGGCGCAAGTCGGCTCCACCTGTCCCAAAGGCACACGCGGGCGGCTTGGCATCTTTGAGGTACTCGCTATGACACCAGAACTTGAACAGATTATTCTCAACAATCCTTCGGAAAATAAAATTGCGGAAGAAGCCAAGCGGCAAGGAGTTATTTCCATGCGCCAAGACGGCATCGTTAAGGCACTGCATGGTTTAATTGGGTTTGAAGAGCTTTTTGAGGTTGTATAATCCATGTTTATCATCCCTCTCTTATGATTACTTTTTTGCATATTACCCCCAAACAACAAAAAAACACGCGGAGAAAATTTAGTGAGGGGTTTACCATCATGGAGCTTATTGTGGTCATCGCCATTATCTCTATTCTTTCGTCTATGATCATAGTGCAGTTTCGCACTGCGCGTGAGCGCGCACGTGACGCAGAACGCGAAGCGGAAATAAAATCACTGCAAACCGCATTGGCCCTTCACATCATAAGTTCCCGTCTTTATCCATCTTATACAGACGTCGTGATTGATGGCACTGATCAGCTTACACAAGACCTTCGCACCTCAAACGCCTTGCAAGGCGTTGCCCGTGACCCTATTCATAGCGGTAACTATCGCTATATATACAATCCCACCGACGGAGGAACTTATACTTATACTGGAAACGCCTACCGCATCCGCTATTATCTTGAGACAGATAGTATCGTCGGCAAACCAGCCGGCCAGCACAATGCAACGCCATAAGGATATTTTTAACCCCATTATTCGCCCTTAACATTTTCACCTCTATGCCCCCCTCTCACACCAATAACCCCCTTCCCCTCCTGGGTAAAAAGTACACCCTCGTAC
>JACOYX010000017.1 GCA_016181585.1 Candidatus Sungiibacteriota bacterium
GAACGCCGCGTTTAAGTTCACGAGGCCGCCGCGGGAAGCGGCCGAGCATGTCTAAAAAAGCTAATAATGATCCTCACTACAACCCACAAAAACTCTGATATTTTCTTTCCGCCAACCCGCATATTTCTCTCGCTTTTTCCTCACGATACCACACCCGAAGGCGCGTGAGAATATGACGGTAGCAAATTTCTTTTTCATCATCACGCAAAAGATTTGATCCGCAAAACGCCAAACCCTTTTTATACTCATTTTGCGGCTCGCCATATTTCATGTGTCCTCCGGAAAGACCTTCAATACAGGGCAAGCGCGAGCGCGGATTCAAACTCCGGCACAGCGCAATGCCTTTTTTAGCATAATCCGATTCACTAAAATGCATCCGGATATACTCATGAAATAAGCTCAAAATCACCATGTCGCGAATCGCGTATCCGCCGCTTTTTTCCGGTATCGCTTCAATTTGCTTTGCAATCGCGGAAAAATCGTTATTTAAATTAGTAAGAAGCCGCGGCATCATATTGGTATAACACCCCTCTTTATCGCGCTCATCCTGTTTGGGACAAATCGAAAAAGGATCTTCTCCGAGTTTTGCGAGCCGATACTTAGAATCACGCGCAAGGATTTCGATCGCATTAAAAACGCCTGTTACACAGCGATACCGATCCGCATCATTTCTTGATACTCGCCTGCATAAATCCATGCCGGGTTTTATCATAGCATCCGCGTCTCCCCATGCGCGCGGATCTCCTCCATCCACCGCGCCATGCCCGATGCCGTGATAACAGGCGCCTCCCGCATCACTCGTCTCGCTGGCAAGTTTTTCTTCAGCATACGCGCAAAATTTCTGCGCCTCTTTTACATCGCCCGTTGCATGCAAAAGCGTTTCCATAAAACCATGATAAAAGCCGTAGCCGCAATAATAAGTCTTAGGGCTTAACTCAACATCCTCGCGCTTCGAAAATTTATGATAGGCCGCTATGCCGAGCGTGTGAGCAAAACTGTGGCACTCGGCGGCAAAAGCCGTCTCCGTGCGGTAAAGCTCCGCGAGCAAGGTAAACGCTTGATCAAGTCCGCGGTCGCGAAGCACGGCATTCAACACATTTTCCCAACACTTTAATTTATTTTCACCGGAAGCGCATTCTTCGGCGCTCGCCATGCCGCTCTCTGTTTTTTTCTCGCCGACGATAATAGTACCAATAAATCCAGGAGACAAATGGTCGTGATATTTCCACTCGCCAATTTTCGTAAATCGAAAACTCCACGAAGCTCTAGGCTCAACCGGCTCCTTCGGATCAAATTCCGGATACATTCCGTGCGTCGGATGCAGGTTTGAAGCCGGCCAAAAAGGTTTCTCGCGCGTGGTGGTAAAAACAACAGTATCTCCTTTTTGAATAGTGAGTTCTTTGGGATAAAATCCGTCCGGCTGAAGCTCAATCATGTGTTGCGCCCCGCTCTCTTTTTGAAAAATAATTCCTGAATAGATAATAGCGAAGGCAAGCGCAACCACAACAAGTCCTAAAAAAATAATTCTTTTTGTCACTGATATTGACATAATCTTAATGTACGTGAAATTAATCTACGGTTTTTTATTGGCAATGGATTTTATACTGCCCCTCCACCTCGCTTTCGCAAATATTACTCACTTTGATCCTCGGATACTGCATGTTTAAATAAGCAAAAAGGCTTTTAAAACAATTATTCCGCTCCGCTTCAGAAAACTTTTTTGAGCGGCATAGCGTTAAGGTTTTTTTATATTCCTCTTCAGGAGAGCCGTGTTCGAGCACGCCCCCAACAAAACCATGCATACAGGAGCTCCGCAACCGAGGTTGTGCGTCACGGCAAAGCAGAATCATCTTTTCATAATCACCTGCCGTAACCGTGGTAGCAAAATGCGCCGCCGCGGACTCAATGGCATAGCGTGCATATTCGTCATCCGTAATCCCCGCCATAACCTGAATCACTTTCTTAAAATCTCCGTTTTTTACGCTTACGATGAGCGTATTCATTTGTTCGTAGCAAGCCCGCTTAAATAAGGGATTGGATTGTTTTTCGCAAACAATATAAGTATTTTCCTCGTCTACATGTAGTTTGTATTTGGGATCGCCAAAAAGCACTGCGAGAGAATTAAAAACCCCCGTACCGCAAAGATATATTTGGTTTTCCGTAGAACCCGCATGTGTGCAAAGATTAAGCGCAGGCTCTATCATCGCTTGCGGATCTCCCCATGCGCGCGGATCTCCTCCATCCACCGCGCCATGCCCGATGCCGTGATAGCAGGCGCCTTCCGCAAATGCAGTTTCGCGCTCAAGTTTTTTCCCAACATGTGTGCAAAATGCGCGTGCTTCTTCTATATTTCCGGTTTTTTGCAGAAGCGCCTCCATGAACCCATGGTAAAAGCCGTAGCCGCAATAATAGGTTTTGGGACCAACCTCTATGTCTTTATGTTCCGCAAAAATGAAATACGCCGCTTCACCCAGTTTATGCGTAAATCCATGACAATTAACGGCAAAATCGGGTTCGGTAGTATAGAGCTCGGAAAATATTTCAAGTGCTCGATTAAGCCCTTGCGCCTGCAAGACCGCACCGAGCAAATCCTCCCAACACTGCCATTTATTCTCTCTTTTTTTGCACTCTTCAGCGTTTTGGACGGGTAATTTTTCCTTGCCACCCGCAATAATCAGACCGGTATATTGCGATGCCAAATGATCGTGATATCTCCACTCGCCTGCTTTATCAAAACTGAACTTCCATTTACTATGCGGCTCGATGGGTGTTTTGGGGTCAAATTCCGGATAGATCTGATGGGAGGGATGCACGTTGGAAGCCGGCCAAAAAGGTTTCTCGCGCGTGGTGGTAAAAACAACAGTATCTCCTTTTTGAATAGTGAGTTCTTTGGGATAAAATCCGTCTTCCCGTAGTTCAACAGTGTATGTTTTTCCATTGAGAGTTGCATACCAAAAGGCCGCCCCGACAATAAGAGCAAAAAGTATAATTCCTAAAACGAGATAGTTACAAAACTCTTTTTCGTAGCGAGATTGCATAATTTCGAGTCAAGACGCGAGGCGTTCCGCTTCATAGGAATGCCTCGCGTCTTCCGAAAAACCTGAAGATTGAGGAGTGCTATTAGGATAATAATCTGACGAAAACGGGTGTTTTGGGGCTGACGCTTCATCGTGTTGTCGAGTGCGAAATTATGCAATCGGAACAGAAAAGGGAGTTTTGAAACTGTCTCAGCATATTTTTTTGATAACCGTGCTTAAGTGTGGGAAACATGGCTAAATTCTATTTTCACACTCGTTCCTAAACTTCTCCGGCAATTCTTCGCAAAATGCCTGATGATATGATTTGTCTTTTATATAAAAAAATACGGCATTCGTGAGATCGGCATAACAGCTCCCTCGGTTGTAGTCGTCGCTTGCGGGAATAACGCCGCAATAGCGCAGAGCAACACTTCGGTTATTTTCTCCGCCCCAGAAAAGCGATTGCATTGCGTGCGTCACGCAAGCCGCCGCCCCCTCTTTATTTTTTGCCAAAAGACAGCGCTCGTAAACCCACTGTAATTGTTCATCCGTAATATATTGTACCGCATCGGCGCGGATGTCGCGCGAAAGAGCAAGACCCACAAATTCTTTTCCAAATCCGGAAAAACACATGCCGCGCGAATCCATTTCTGTCAAAGGAATTTTATCGCACCAGCGAAACGCTTTGGTAAACACTTCGTCCGTAGGATTGCCGATATCCCCGCCCACCGCTTCCCAAAAAAAGGGAGTAATGTATACAAAACACCACGACTGCACATCACGCGGCATAAAAGCGGCACGGCATAAATCAAGAGGTTTCTCCGCGCGCAAGTATAGAGCGCGCTGTTTCTCCCACAATTCGCGATCATGCCCGCCTCCGCCTACAATCTCCATCACCGCGCCTCCCACGCACTCAATATATTCACGATTATTATACTGCTCCGTCCCCGTCTTTTGGCAAAGAGCGACCGTCTTTTCCATATCATAGCCAACTGCCGACAAAATCCCGTGCCCCAAGCCATGAAAACACATCGTATACGCGCCGGAGCCGCCTGGGGCTCTCCGGCAGGTATCGGCAATTTCCCCGAGCGCCGAATCTCCTTTTTCCGAAAAAATACCGACCACAATAGAATGCGAACACGCATTACGAAAGTCATTGGTGCAAATTTCGATGCCTTTTATTCCTTCTTGTTTATATAACTCGTCGCCTACAACGTGCCCCAAAAGATGTAAATCAGTATTGGGAGGCGCTGGCGCCCGCTTCAACACCTCAAACGCATATCGTCCGCCCTTTTTTTCCGCCAGCGCGGTAAAAAAATTTGAAAGGTCTTTAAACGAAAGATTTTTCCCTGCAAGTTCACCTGCTTCAGGGTATGTGCCGTACTGAATTTCAGCGGATCCGAATGAAAATAATTGCGAACGCCATAGATACGCAACAATACAAAGAAGAATAATTCCTGCTATAATAATTATATTTTTTTTAGCGGCCATACGTTGCTTGTAATGTATCATTATTTTATTTTTTTGTATATTTGGCTCTGTTGCCGAATAGCCTTTGGATGCAATTGCATAAATTCGGGCGAATCATACAGTGATTCGCCCGAATTTATACGATCATAAGCGGAAAAGAGGAGTTTTGTAACGGTCCCTACAATAATTCAGCAAATATGCGCGATCGCGCATATTTGCTGAATTATTGTAATTTTTTTATATAACATGTCTATTTTTTTGAGAATTATACGCCATCTCCATCATCTTCCACACAAGCTTTGCCGCGGCGAAATCTGGCGCTACCATACCGGGGATGGGCGCCAACTCCACTACATCCATACCGATAATGTTGTGGCGCGCTATGACATATTCAAGCAAAGAAATTACCGGATACCACTGCAGTCCTCCAGGCTGGGGAGTTCCCAAAGCGGGCATTACCGATGAATCGAACACATCAAGATCAAAAGTAATGTACACGTTTTTTTTCAGCGTTTTCTCGATTGCATCTTCGGGCAATTCCGGCGCATAGAACATATTGAGCGATTTTTCACTCGTATTTTTCTTCTCTTGCTCCGTGATAAATTTCCTTACATCGCGGTCTACACTGCGGACTCCGACTGACGTAAGAGAAACCTTCGGTCCCAATTCGAACGAGCGGCGCAAAACTGCCGAATGTGAATAAAGATCACCATGGTAATCCGGCCGGAGATCGGTATGCGCATCGAAATGCAAAATAGAAAAATTTTTCTCTTTCTCGTGCACTGCCGTAATTGTAGCGTAGGCAAGCGAGTGCTCCCCGCCCAAAAGAAATGGAATTTTGCCTTTTGTCACCACTCCTTTGCGCACAAAAGCGCAAAGTGAATCAAGGTGTTCCTTAGTAGAACCGCCTGCAAGAGAGATATTATGCTCAAACGTGTAGAAAAAGCCCTCGCGCACCATCGGATGCCACGGCTCATAATCTCCCCATGGTTCATCGAGTTGCATAGACGCCTGCAGTATCGCCATCGGACCGTCACGCGAACCTGATTTGAAGGTTGTTGTCGCATCATATCCCACCGGCAAAAGAGCTATTTTTGCCTTCTTAAAATCCTGCTCCGGCGTCCCCGCAAACCGCAAAGGCACTACTTCCGCAATGTGTTGTGGATTGTTATTTGCCATTTGTACCAAGATCCTTATATACTTTCGCAAAATTCACTCCCCTTCTTCCTTTTCCTTTATTTTTTTCAAACATCGCATGGGTAATAAGCGGAAGTGCGATAGTCGCTTCTGCATAACACACCAAATGATTGCTCATATCTTCCGCAATTTTCCCCCAGCTCATCGCCTCTTCAAGCGTGCATCCAGAAAGACCGCCCCACTGCGGGCTATCGGTAGTGATCTGAATCGCATATTTATGCGGGTAATAGGTTTCATCCGTACCTTTTCGTTTCAAACTATTTTCTTTATTCGGCACTTTGCGGTTTTCGTACAGAAGATCGCTTGTTACCGCAAGAAGCTGGATAAAATCTTTCGGCACGCCGCCTCCGACATACACAACTCCTGTTTCTTTGGTCTTTTCTCCAAGACGCATGAATTCTACATAATCTTTTACTGCATCAATCGTAAGATGAAATCCCTTACCTTCCGCAATCAGCGCCGCATCTCCGTAGGGACTGTCCATAATTGCAGGACAAAATACCGGAACGCCGGATTCAGCGGCCTGCGCCACAATGCTTTTGATGCCTTTTTTCCAAAGCCATTTCCCAAAAAGATACAAAAATTCGCGCGAAGAATACTTATAGCTTTCATCAAGCGTCATGATAAATTCCGCGATAAGTTCGGTCATTTCGAGATATTCATCTTCGCGGCCGTAAACATCGTAGTATCGGTTAAGCCCTTCGCGGAAAAGCACCTGATCATCCGCGAGATGCGACCCTTGAAGATAGTGATATCCCATCGCTTCAACGATATCCTCCGTAATATTGGCGCCGGTCGATACCAAAACATCGATAAACCTGTTTTCAATAAGCCAGCGCACCATTTTCCACTGTCCTGTTGTGGAAAGCGACCCGGTATACCCCATTAAAATAAGGGTATTTTTGTCCTTTGCCATTTTAAGCCATAGATCTACGGCTTGCCCAAGTTTCTTCCCTTGAAACCCTGTTTGCGACATGGCATGCAAAAGCTCGGAAACTGTTTTCTTTCCGACTTCTATCGTGCCAAGCGGTTTCATTCCTTCCGTATTTTTTTTCATAGTTTTTCATCCTTAACGTTTAAACATGTAAAGTTTACCAGCCGAATAATTTTCCAATATCTTCGGCAGTTTCGCGCTTTCGCGCAATGGTTACGACCCCATTTTGCAAAATTATTTTTAATGGCGACGACAGAAGACAGTGATGCGATGCAAACGCATCCTGATATGCCCCCGTATCGAAAAATGCAACATATTGATCCTGGCCCGGCTCTAGATCTTCAAGCCGCGGCAAAAGCACATAACCATCACGCGCCGTATATTTATCATCCGAATCGCAGGAAAGTCCGGCAAGCCACACCCGTTGTTTTTTCTTTGCTTCCATATTATTTATCGGCACAATATGCCACTTCTGGTGTAGCGCCCAAGTATCCAAAAGATCGTTCATAAAACTTCCGTCGATAATATACCATGACCGCGCGGCTCCCTTGGGAATTGCTTTCTCCGAAACAACTTTGAATATGGTAATCTGCGCTGGAGCCACGACATATCTTCCCCACTCCACAATCAGGTGCGGATGAGGAATTGCCGCTTCTTCTGCCAGCGCCTTCAGCGTACCCACCACGCGCTTCGCTATCATCTCCATACTATACATTGTCCGCTTTTCGTATGGCACAGCGAATCCGCCGCCGATATCGATTGTATCAAGCGACGGCTGTGTTTCGCGGAGTTTTTTATATACCCGAAACGATTCTTTCAATACGGCGATAATATCTGCGCCGCGCTCCACCTGCGAACCGATATGATAATGCAGAAGTTTTAAATTGCGCACACGGCCGAGATCAAAAAGTTCTTCCGCGCTCAAGCCGAAACGGTCAACTTTTTTGTCCCAATGTGACTTCACTTTGGTTTGCAAATTAACCCGAATCCCGAGATCCCCCCGATATTCTTTAAAGAGATTGAGTTCCTCACGATCCTCAATAATGGGAACCACCCATAAATGGTCTTCCCACATGCGGAAAATCAAATCGACATATGCTTTTGTTTTAGGGCCGTTGCAAAGAACACGGATTTTATTATTCACACTTGACGTTTCCCACAGTTTTTTTACCAGCGCCAATTCATTTACAGAACCCACTTCAAGATGCGCGCCCTCCGAAACAAGTGTCAGAACCGCCTCCTTGTTCTGATTCACTTTCATGGGGTAGTGATAGAAAAACTTTCCCCTATATTCCGCTTGTTTCATTTCTTCGGCAAATGTAGTAAAAAGCCCATTCAGACGCTCCTCCAACACAAACGGCAAAAAAACTTCAAGCGATGAGCCGAATTTTCGCGCAAGTTCGTGGACATTATATTGGTAGTTTCCTTCACGGATAACGAGTTCCCCTTCTCCATTGACATCAAAAATATGGGTATTAAACTCTTTTTTACCTATTTTCCAAAAACTTTTTGCCGTATTCCTGTGTGTATTTTTTTTCTTCATCTTTCTAGAGCCTCTTGCCCTCCGGAAGCTATTTGAAAGTTCCTCTATCCCCCTCCGCCGCGCAGATCATTTTTTAATTTTCGCTCCTCCCGAAGCGCGGTCGAACGCATGCGCCCCTTTTCAGCCGAAATTTCCCGCTCAAGTTCCTTTTCAACCAAATCGCATGCGGCATAGATGTCCTGATCCTCCGCCTCGGCACGGAAAAATTTTTTACCGAGAGAAAGATTTGCTTCTATCCGATGAATATCCCCTTTGAGATGATGTTTTGTCGTACGCTCCGCTTCGAGATCGAGAATCGGAAGATCGTGCATTACGACTTCCTTCAAAAGTTTTTTCAAAGGTTTCAGGATTTTTTTCTCGATGTATTCTGCAAGAGCAGGAGTGATTTCTAAATTTTTTTTGCGGATGGCAACTCTCATGCATTATATAACTCAATTTGTTAAAATTTTGTTTCGCTTTTTCCAAAAATTTTTTTGAAATAAAAAATTTTTGGAAAAAACATTTTGCTTTTCCATTATTTACGAAAGAAAAAAATTCGTCAAGTGTCCCGATAGCAACTCTTCGTCAATTTTACCGATATCGGAGTAATTTTGAATAAATTTTGCAAAAAATAAAATCCCGCAAAGCGGGATACTTTAATTTTTTATTTTGCCTAGCCTGTCGTCAACAGACGGCTTAAGTATATTTACATTTTACGTTTTTTTTAGAATCCTACATACTGTATCTCTTCTTCGAGGGAAATGCCAAATTTTCTTCGCACCGTGTCTTTTACCAAAGAAATCAGCATTACCACTTCTTCCGCCGTAGCCTCTCCTTCATTTACAAAATAATTGGCATGCTTCGGTGAAACATAC
This sequence comes from Candidatus Sungiibacteriota bacterium, assembly GCA_016181585.1. Taxonomy (GTDB): domain Bacteria; phylum Patescibacteriota; class Minisyncoccia; order Sungbacterales; family HO2-52-23; genus JACOYX01. The sequence goes on from JACOYX010000017.1 coordinate 9,016, forward strand.
ACGCGCCCAACACGCTTACCCTTCAGCTCTGCGCGATCAATCAAAAGCGAAGCGGGAATATTTTCAGAATCACGAAAATCCGCAAGCCATGGAAACCGCTCGATCAATTCAGTTTTTTGTATGCCCTTCTGCGCCCATGTAATATTTTTAAAAATACATCCGCATGATTTCGTGCCGATATCCTGCTTTGCCGCGCGCGCTTCGGTGATTTCCCGAATCCTCTGTTGAATTTGCTTTTGATCTCCTTTTTTTAAAGAAAGAACTGCGGAAAGAATTATCCACTCCGGATGTTTTTTAAAAACCGAATGCCGATATGAAAATTCGCAACGTGCCGCTTCCAACATGCGGCGTTCAGCGCTCAAAGAATCAAATATCTCCACATTCTCCACAACATCTTTCATTGCGCCGCCAAAACACCCCGCATTGCCGCGAATGGAACCGCCTATGCTTCCCGGAACGCCGATCCCCCACTCAAAACCGGAAAGTCCGGCTTTGGCAGAAGCCACTACCGCACGCGCGGTCATTACCCCCGCGTCGGTGAAAAGTTTTTCTCCTTCGGTACGCACCTCGCCTCCACCTACATGAATCGCAACCCCAAAAAAACCTTTGTCTGCAACCAACATATTGGAACCGGCTCCGATAATTACAAACGGCAGGTGTTTTTCTTTTGCGAATACAATCGCCTCGATGATATCTTCACTTTTTTTGACATCGGCAAAGAAGCGGGCATGTCCTCCGATTTTATAAACAGTATACAAAGCAAGCGAAATATTTTCTTTGATCTTGATCATATAAGTTTCTTTGAAAAAGCCATTAAGACCTCTTTTAGTTATAGTATTGCAACCGGTATCAAGTTGCAATATAGTTGAAAGGAAAAGTATCCGCCCGATCGGACAATCATTCGTTTCTGCGACATGAGGAGCTGGCATTCACATAAGGACAAATTGTTGGAATCTACCCTCCTCGTGTCCCAGAAGCAAGTGATATTATAACGAACACAAAATCCCGCTAAAGCGGGATTTTGTGCGGACAAATTGGAATGTTAGGAATATCCCTAAGTAAATAGGAACACACCCTAAACAGACACTCACATCTATATATAGTATAGATAGATAAAACCGGTAAGTCAAGGACGAGGTTATCCACATCCTCCCTACTTGGAGGTTTAACCTCCAAGTAGGGAACATTCTCGTATTTTTTGCGTTATATATAATATCATGTCAAGAGCAACCATCCTCTACTGTGTCACAAAATCGGTGTGGGGAGGCGCACAACGCTATGTCTACGACCTTGCGGCGGCAATGCCAAAAGAGCAATTTTCAGTCATTGTCGCCGCAGGAGGGAACGGCCGCCTTTTTGATAAACTGAAAGAGAGAAATATCCGTACCATAACCATCGCGTCGCTTGAGCGTGACGTGCATTTTTTTAATGAGCTTTGCGTACTTAAAGAACTTTTTTGTTTATACAAAAAAGAAAAACCTGACATTGTCCACCTCAATAGTTCAAAAATAGGCATACTCGGCGCAATAGCCGCACGAGCGGCTTCCTTCGCGACAGGAAAAAGAATAAAAATCATTTTCACTGCCCACGGCTGGGCATTCAATGAAGATCGCAGCGCCCTGCAAAACAAATCGATCTATTGTGCCGTACGATTCGGTTCTCTTCTTCAAGACCGTGTTATTGTCATCAATTCCCGCGATCTCGAGACTGCCAAAAAATTTATTACAGAAAAAAAATTAGCACTTATCTTAAACGGCATCACTGCACCGGATTTTTTCCCGCAAACTTACGCTCGCGAATATCTTGGAAAAAAAGCAGGCACTATTTTCAGCGAGCATACGCTGGTTATCGGCACCATCGCGGAACTTACCAAAAATAAAGGCATTACCTATCTTATCGCAGCGTCTCCCCGCTTGAATAAATCCTACTCATTCCATACTGTTATTATAGGCGATGGAGAAGACCGCGAAGCGCTCAATGCGGAAATTAAAAAACATCGTATGGAAGACAAAATTTCTCTTGCGGGCTTTCTCGCCGGCGCCGCGCAATACATACACGGTTTTGATATTTTTGTTCTTCCCTCGTTAAAGGAAGGACTGCCCTATGTTATCTTGGAAGCGATGCATGCCGGAGTGCCAGTGGTGGCAACGGACATCGGGGGAATTTCTGACTTGATCGAACACAAAAAAACCGGCTTCCTTGTCCCCGCAAAAAGTCCTGGGCATATCGCATCCGCAGTAAGACGGCTCGCCGCGGATAAAAAACTTAGAGGAACCATCAGCACCAATGCCAAGGAAACACTCAAGAAAAAATTCGACTTTAGTGCAATGATTAAAAAAACAATTGCAGTATACCTAAAATAAGCGGTAGAAAGTATTGTTAACAATGCAACGATATGACCAAATCCCGCCACTATATAAAACTACTCATTCTTTTTTGCGGAGACATAGCGCTTCTCTACCTCTCGCTTTTAGCGGGCCTTTTCGTCCGCTATTATCCAGAATCTGGCTGGCTTCTGGTAGATCAGCACATCATCCCCTTCAGTATTATTTTCGCTGTGTGGATAATTCTTTTCAACGCATTCGGGCTTTATGATCTGAAATTCATGAAAAATGAAAAGATGTTTCTTTATCGGATTTTGCGGCTTATGCTCGCCAATACTATTCTTGCCATTATTCTTTTTTATTTTTTCCCCTTCACCATAGAACCCCGCCGCAATCTTTTGATTATAGCCGTACTTACCACAGTACTCATTGCTCTATGGCGTTATCTTTTCAATTTTTTCCTCCTCAAAACACCGGCTTCGCGCATACTGTTTTTCGGTTTGAATACCGACATGAACGAACTCGCCGAATACATCCTCCAAAATCGCCAACTCGGGTTTAAACCCATCGGATTTATTGCCGAAAACGCTTCCATTCCCATACTCTCTCCGGAATTTCTGTCCCTTCCCCTCCACACACTCGCTGAAAAAAAATTGAAAGCCATCGTACAGGAAACACATGCGGATTCGATTATCATTTCCCGCGAAATAAAAGAAAACAAAACACTTACTAAAATTCTTTTCCAGGTTATTCCTTTGGGCGTTGGGGTTGTGGAATTTGCCAAATTCCACGAAATGGTAACGGGGAAAATACCCCATTCTCTCATCGGGGAAATCTGGTTTTTGGAAAATCTTATCGGCATTAAAAAAGGACTTTACGACTCCCTCAAACGCACCTGTGATATAGTCCTATCACTGGTATTCCTTTTTCCATCATTCTTTCTTTTTCCGCTCGCCGCGCTAGCGATAAAATGCGAATCGCGGGGACCTGTGTTTTTCCGCCAAAAACGCGTCGGAAAAAACGGACAGGAATTTTGGCTGGTAAAATTCCGCTCCATGGTTGAAGATGCGGAAAAAATGAGCGGTTTCAAAGGAGGAGGCCGTGACCCGCGACACACCCGCGTCGGCGCATTTTTGCGCAAAAGCTATCTTGATGAATTGCCGCAAATTTTCAATATTATTCGCGGCGAGATGTCTTTCGTTGGTCCCCGCCCCGAACGCCCGGAATATGTGGCGGAGCTCAAGCAAAAAATCCCGTTTTACGAAATGAGACTTTTGGTATTACCCGGCATTACCGGCTGGGCGCAGATCAATATGGAAGACGATGCGTCCGTCGAAGACGCTCCGGAAAAAATGCAGTACGATCTTTATTACATTAAAAATCGGACATTTATTCTTGATCTTCTCATTATTATCCGCACTATTTTTGCCATTTTGGGAAGACAGGGACGTTGACAGCTATGTCTAAATTTGCTATTATAATTTTAGGTCATTAAGGGTCCAAAAAGGAGGTATTTCGAATGTGTGATTACCTATTGCCGGGAGAATCAGCTACTTACCTCGCCGAAGGGCGACAAACTAATGATTTGATCGAAAAAATTGAAGCATTGGAGACATTTCGCTTTCACCTATTATATGAAAGCAGTAGTAATAAAGCTCCAATGAGCTGTGAATGTCCCAAGTGTAAGCCAGACCTCTATCCTTCAAACATTTGGGAATTAATGTATCCTGATTAGAGGAGGAATAATGCTGACATTCTTGGAATACTGGTATTGCGCTGGATTAATCTTAGTTGTAATTGGCTGCTTAAATTGCTTATACAGGGGAAAGCCGCTATTCGTGCCGCCCAAAGGATGCGAAAGAGGATGGAAAAAATTTATTGCAGGTGTTATAGCATTCACTATTATCCCGCTCATTGGACCAGTTTTCGTATTCGTTTTTTGTGCGGCTTGGTTAGTGAAATTTTTTTACAGGGAGGTCTAATGGCTCACTTCAAAAACGTGCACCGGATGTGAAAAGACCATTGAGGAGTGCCCATGCGAATCGGATAATAAAATGCTTATCCTCATGGTATGCGCAAAAAAAGGACTGCATCTTAAAAAACCTCTGAAAATTATAGATTATCTTCCGCCGGAATTGGAGACGATTATATCTCCAAACTAAAAAGACGTACGAAAGTACGTTTTTTATAATATTCTTAAATCACAAGCGTTTGCGTAGGGAAACCCGCGGATTTTTCGCGGGGTTACGAAGTTGTGCAAGCATGGTTCCCGATATTCATTATTTTCTCTATAAATAAAAATCGGGATTGCACAACTTCGACCTTTTGTTTGCTCACTGGAGCAAACAAAAAAAGCGAAAAATCTGTGGGTTTCCCTACAGGAACATACTAAATCAAACTATCCTCATCATCTTTTTCAACTCCCCAATCCCGTCTTCAAATTTCACATTTGGCGCCCACCCGATAAGATTTTTTGCGCGAGAGTTGTCCGCAAGCGTAGCTTTCACCTCTCCTCGTCTCACTTCGGCAAATTTCCATTCACCGCCTATTAATTGCGCCACATCAAGAACACTGTAATTTTTCCCCGTACCTACATTAATAATTTCTCCTTTTCCGACACGCGGCGATCCCATCGCGAGAATATTGGCACGCGCGATATCGGTAACGTGCGTAAAGTCCCGGCGCTGGGTGCCATCGGGAACCACAGTCATAATATCTCCCTTTTTTCGCTGTTCCAAAAATATGCCAATCACAGTCGCATATGGCCCATCAGATGCTGTAGTCTGCCGTGGTCCGTATACATTAAAATAGCGCAAACACACCGTTTCAAGTCCATAAAATTGTGATGCCATCTCGCAATATTGTTCTCCCACTCGCTTCTGGATCGCATAGGGAATAACCGGTTCCGGCCTCATATCTTCCTTGAGTGGCATAGGATTATTGGGTCCATACGCCGACGAAGAAGCGGAATAGACAACCCGCTTCACCCCGGTGTCACGCGCGGCAAGAAGCACATTTAGCGTGCCGGTGATATTGATATCATTCGTCAACTGCGGCTCCAGTATGGAGTATTGCATCCGCGGCTGTGCGGCAGTATGGAAAATCCCCGCGGCCCCCTGAAAAATCGGCTTTAATTTTTCAAAATCGCGTATATCCGCTTCGTGCAATACCGCTTTGGAATTCACCCGTTCGCGCTTTCCTGTTAAGAAAATATCAACAATATGCGCCTCATCGCCGCGCTCCAAAAGTTGATCCACAATATGCGATCCGATAAATCCCGCGCCTCCGGTTACAATATATTTCGCCATTTTAATAATTAGACCTACTGCGTAAAGATTTTCGTAACGAAATTTCTTAATTTAGAGACAAAATCGTTGAATAAATTTCGAGGCCTATCGGCTTAGATAAGTCAAGTTTGGCCGAAATTAAGAAATTGCAGTAGAAGTATCTTTACGCAGTAGGTCTATTATTTATTATTTTTCTTTTTTTGAGACTCAACTTTCCTCTTAACCCATTCGTGGTCGTGTACACTCACATCCTCAAGCGTCAGCCCTTGGCTCAAAAGCAACGCCTCATTGAACGCGCGATCCTGTTTCAAAAGATTTGCCGCATCGCTCATGCAATTTATCTCAAGCGAAGCGATCAATCCGTCAAGATCTTTGGGTAAGCAAAACCCGCCGAAACCTTTGTACCCTCCATGCGCCACATCGAGATGCGAATCGCCAATGCGAAAATCCGCCGCCAGGCCGCACCGCACGTTTTCGTAATCCCCCCCGAGGCTTGCCGCAAGCATCGCCAAAGAATTTGCAAAATTTATTTTCCGCGCAAAGTGAATATTACCCCCGTATTTTATAATCTCCGCTTCCGTTGCGGTTATTTTCAACGAGCGATAGGTGTTGAGGCCTCCTGGCGACATAAAAGGCGCGCGCGGAAGCAGAGAGAGAGCGAGATAAGCCGCATCAATGCTTTGATTGGTAAACCCAACGATCTGGCGATCGGGACGGATAAAATCCTCCCATGCACGCCGCTCCGTTAAAAATTCAGGATTGAAGAGAAACTTGTGATGCGGATATTCCTCCTGAAATTTTTCAGTAGTTCCCGGCGGAACAGTGGATTTTATCACGATAATTTTCTCTCCCTTAATTTTTGAGATCGCGTTCTTTACAAAATTAATATTAGCCGAACCGTCTTCCGAACGAGGTGTCGGCACTGAAATAAAAACAATATCAGCATTGCTCACACGGTCGTTAAAGCCTTTTTTAGGGTCAATGTCATACAAAAAAAGATCCTTGCCGCGCTTGTACTCCTGATACTCTTCAAAATACCGCGCAAGCGGACCTCCCACCATGCCAATCCCCACAATGCCGATTTTAATCTTTTTATTTTTCATACGTTAAATCTTACAGACAAACATAGAACGCCCTGTCTTCGATCGAGGTTACCAACAGTAACAACAGAGTTTTGCATCGAAGCGAGGCGTTATACTTTCGAGACAATTTGGAAAAGCGGCAGCTTGGTTCCCGCTATTCTTATAATTCTTTATAAATAATAGCGGGACGCCGCTTTGATAGTTAGCGAGGCCGCCGCGGGAAGCGGCCGAGCGTGTCGAGAAAGCATAATGCTGAGCGAACTATTTACCCCGAATCGATTCCAAAAACGATTCTGCTTCCGCCTTAAAATTCGGATCCACCCTCATAGATTCTCTCGCCTCCGCCCGCGCCTCCTCATACCTTCCCACAAATGCAAGATGCGCCGCATACACAGCGTGATATTTCGGATTCGTCGGCGAAACTTTTACTAAAGCGGCATATATCGGCACGGCGGATTTATATTCCTCAATTTTTTGATACGCTTGCGCAATACGATAGAGTTCCGGTTCCTTGAGTAAAACAAAATCAGTGGCTGATGCGATCTCTGCGGCAATTTCAGGCTTTTTTCCTATAATGGCGATCACCCACGCATTCACCCTAGCGTCGGGATATGAATGATCCGCCCGCCACGCGTCTCGCAATGTCTCGGCCGCTCGATCGTTTTTGCCTATATTCATATACATTTGCGCAAGTTCAAAAGCAAGCATTTGTTTCTTGGGGCTCATCGCGACTGCCTCTTCAAGAACGCGTACTCCCTCCTCCGCAAATTCTGATTTTAAATCCAGCGCCCGATCTATTATGGCTCCGTAAAACAAAAGGTGCTTTACATCTTTCGCGGAATGTGATGTTTCTTTGCGAAACTCATCCACAGCAAATTCAATAAAATGCTGTTGTTCCTCTTTAGTAAATCTTTCATTGCCTGGAATACTGCGCGCCACATTGCCGATCTGCTCCCTTACTTCCGTATTGCCAAACGAGTCATAACTCAATGCTTTTTGATATGCGCCGATAATCTGATCTGCCGAACCTCGCTGCTGGATAGTAAGCGCCGTAATGAGCGCTTTGGCTTCATTGATCGGTTTTACATGCAAAAAGTAACCGGCAAAAATCACAAGAATAATTGTCGCACTCAATACCGCAAGACCTTGGGGAGCGCGCGCTGAAGCTTTATGGAAAGCAATTTTTTCATGGCTATTTCCCCAAACCGCAAAATTGGCATACGCCAGAAAAGCGAAAAAGAGAATATAGGTGTTAAGATTGTCGAAGACGAAAATGTCTTGAATAATATGCGAGATAAAAACTCCCAAAACCACGAGACCCGCCCAAAAAGGAAGTTCTTTCTTTTTCAACGCATGAAAAACGCCCCAAACCGCGGCACCCACCATGGCAAAAAATGCGGCAAATCCCAAAATCCCAGCATGAATCAGCCAATCAAAGATAATATTGTGCGAGCGGTCAAACCACGGCTCCTGACTCCAGAGTCCGGGGTTATAGTATTTCTGAAACACTAAATAATAATTTTCCTGTCCCCAGCCTAAAAAGGGGCGTTCCAAAACACCCTGCCACGACATTCCCCAAATCATCCGCCGTGCGCGAATGGTGTCTTCCTGGAAAGAATAGTTGGTCAAACGGCGCAGTACTTGATTGGACTGCACAAACGAAGTTCCGCGCATGAGCCAGAGTATCAAGGGTACTGCAATCACCACCGCAAGCAAACTAGCGGCGATCGCGCGGCCGCGCGCTGTCGGCTTAAATCCGTCGCCCACGCTGAACCCGTGCTGATTTTTTTCTGAAAGTTTTTCCCACCATACCACCAGCGCCGAAAGAAAAAGAAAACCCGTAAGCACCATCGCGAGAATAGCCCCGCGGGTTGCGGTGAAATAGAGTATTGTAAATTCAAATAGAAAAATTAGGGCATAGATTGCCTCGAGCCACCATTTTTTCCAAAAGTTGTACGCAAGCAAAAGCAAAATCCAGAGATGAAACACAAGATACGCCGCAAGGTAGGTCGGATTGCCGATAGTTGAATCCACGCGAAATCCTCCCTGCATGGAAATCCGGTAACCGAGTTTTTGTAAAAACGCAATGTAGGAAACCAGAACGCTCGCAATAAGCGTCGTGTGAAAAAAAATAATCCAATCGCGGCGGCGAAACACCGAAACCAGCATGACAAAATAAAGGTACAAATGAACTAGCATCATGAACCCTTCCATGCGCTCATAGTTGGAGAAAAGCGAACGGTAAGGATTCGGACTCAAAATATCCGCCGCAAACAATATGACTATAAATATGGTTGCCGTTTTAAATACCGGCGTAAGCTTCGGACGGAATTCCTCGCGCATAACCGCAAGGCCCGCCCATGCCGCAAATAAGATTTCCACCATCATGCGAAACGCAAAATTTTTTCCCGTAATAAAAGGAAAAAGCATTGCAGGTTCTATATAGAGTGGCAAAAAAGGAATCGCCCACAAGCCGATTTTTACGAGCCAAAGCAAGATACTTTCAAGGTTTTTCATATAAAATGTATGGTACTATGAGAAAAGTTGAACGTCAATTATAAAAACTCCGGAAAATCCGGAGTTTTATTTTTTACTTAAGCAATTTAAAAATCTCATCCATAGTGCTCAAACCTTCGGGCTGCAGAGGAAACGCGGCTTCCTGTTTAGCTTTTAGTTCTATCCGCCCATCTCCTACAATCAGCCTATCAAGCACCTCAGTCATATTATCCATGGTTGCCACCTCGCATGCACCCGCGGCAACCGGCCCCCAAAGCTCCTCATTCACCTGTTTTTTCATATACTTCTTTACCTCATCGTTGAGATAATAAATCACGGGAAGCCGCAACAGCGCCGCTTCCATAACACCAGTAGATCCGCCGGTTACGACCGAAATATCTGCCGTAAGCATAAGCGAAGGCACGCTTTCGCGCGACTGCAACACCTTAATCCCTTTTTGCCGCAAAAGCATAGCCCGACATTCCGGGTCTTGCGTGTCTTTCATTTCACTGGGGTGCTCCTGAAAAAGCACCGTATAATTTACACCAATTACACACAAACCAGCAACTATAGAATTTAACATACTGTCGGTAATCCCCGCATGCTTCAATCCCGATACATAGACGAGTAGTCCCGGAAAATCCGCACGATTCAAATTTGCCGGCTTCACCTTTTTTGGATCCGCCCAATGCGATGGATAACCAACCCACATCGCGTCTTTATATCCAAATTCTTTTGCGGGTTCGATATCAGAAGGGGAAGCAACAACAGCAGTTGCATTACCAACACGTCCTTTTACTCCAGGACGGAGAATACTGCGCGGCGTATCTCCGAGAACAAGCACCGGCTTACTGTGCGCATAAGCATTACTCAGCATAATTTGATCCAGCCTACTCTCAAACGAAGATGGACCGCCAACTACCGAAAAATTATACCGATATGCATAAATAGCTTCAGCGCTTACTTCGGGATTATTCCCCAAATACATAACGCCGTAATTTCTTTTCAAACCCTCTACAGCGACATCGCGACAGTAGTTCGAGGGCCCCGTGTCATACGCCCCGACCAATAATTGCGGTTTTGCCATCTTGCATCTCCTTACTTAGTGCATTAAAAGAACAAATTTAGCTAAATTATACAATTTAGCGGTGTTTTTATATATAACAATTATTTAGCTTTATGTCAATAAAATCTTATAAAGTTATCTCGCCAATAAATTCGATGACATTTTCCATATTTTCTGTTACATTAACTCCATGAAAAAACTCCTTATCGTCGCCGACTCCCCTGGTTCCGCAGAATTCATTGCGCCCGTCATTCCCTTGCTTCAGAAAAAAACAAAGATCGTGGTCGTGACAGTCAACACTTCTACCGAAGCGCCGTATACGATATTAAAAAAATATAAGCCATTACGATGCGATCATGAAAAAGATGCGGAGGCATTGTTTCGAAAAATAAAACCCGATATTCTGCTCGCGGGGACAAGCTCGCTCATCCCCGGCCCATTTGTCAATAACTGCTTCATCCGCCTCATGCACCGAGAGCAAAAACCGGTTTTAGTCTTTCAAGACTATTGGGCAAACCACCGCTGGCCGCAAAACAAAGAAACTCTGCATTTGTGGAACGCCGTATTTGTGCCTGACGAACTTGCAAAAAAGTTTTTGCAGGAAGATGCTTTTTCGGGAAATATCATAACCACCGGCAATCCTGCGTTTGATAAATTCACAACTGCCAATCCCGCCGCGATTCGCAATGCATTGCGCAAGGAGCTCAACATACGCGGATATGAGTTTGTCATACTCTACGCCGGCACCGGCACGCCGCAAGCATGGCAGGAAGATGAAGCAACATTTCGTTTTCTCGCTAATGCATTGCAGGAATTTTTTGCGAACACGCCGAATATCGTTTTTATTCCCCGCTCTCACCCGCGCGATGAAGAAAAAAATCGGTATCAAAAACTGGCACCTCGTTTGCGGATGTATAACCCAGATCACGGAAAAAACATCTATTCTACCGACAATCTACTCTTAATGGCAGATTGTATAATCAGCATGTATTCAACCGCGCTTCTGCACGCCTGTTTTCTCAAAATACCGGCCATAAGCATTCTTCTTCCCGATGCGGGCCGCGCGCGCCTTCGAAAAATCAATCTCGATAATTTTCCTCCCAATACCGTTGGCGCGACTATTGGTGTTTACAAAGAATCTACCAAGGACCTTGTCGCCGCATTCGACGCCGTTAAAAATGACCCGCACTATCGCCAAAAGATAACCAACGCGCAAACGCAATTTTTCTCTTTGGCACAGAACAAAAAATCAGCCACGGAAACTGCGGCCGATGCGATCACTTCTTTTATTAGACCTGCTGCGTAAAAATTTTTCTACTGCAATTTCAATTCGCACCAAAATCGCTTCAGCAATTTTATCTCAAAATTCTGAAATTTCGCTATGAAAATCTTTACGCAGTAGGTCTATTTCTTAATTCCTGTTTTTTTCTCAAGTTCAGCAATTCGTGATTCAAGTTTAGTATATTCGTCGTAGGTAATAAGACGCTTTTTACCCCGAGGATCGGTCCACTCGTTAATTTTTCTATGGATAAAGCGAAGTTCTTCAGAGTGATCTTCAAGAATTTCTTCTATAGTACCAATTCTTTGCTCTACCGCACCCATGCGAACTTTAAGATCCTCAATATCAGACTCCAGTTTCGAGAAATGCTTGTCCACTCGATCAAACCGCGCATCTATTGCCTCAAACCGCGCATCAACCGCGTCAAAGCCAGCTTTTACCATCACAGCCAATTCATCGATTGTAACGCCCTTCTTTTTGGCCATAGTGCCATTATAATCAATCCATCCCATACTCGTCAAATCAGCAAACCTTCAACGATAGGGTCGTACTTTTTAAATGGCTTTGAGAGTTTTTTTCCTATCACATATTCATATCGCTCCGAAGGCATCCCTCCAGCAAATTTCTGAGGGCGCATGGCATAGATCATATCCGCCGTCAAAATAACGCCGGCCGCAATATCTTGTCCTGCCATAAGCGATTTTCGAAAATAAGGACGAAATATCGCCTCTCCATCTTGAAGAACCTTCCCTTCTTTTCCCATGCCTTTCTGGACAATTTCTTTAGCGAGATATTCTTCTTTTTTTGCGGGATTATTTTCAATATCGCGAATACCTTTGGTAAGAGTCTTGAATTCCTCCGGCGTCATGGATACTTTGTGGTCTGCGCCCCATAAATCCCGTGCAAACGAAAAGTGCTTTTCAATCACTCGCGCTCCCAGCGCCACTGCGGCAAGCGCGGAATCAATACCGATCGAATGATCAGAAAATCCGGTTGGCACATGATAACGATCGGCTAAATACTTAATTGATTTTAAATAAAGCTCATCCGGCGGACAGGGGTATTTTGATACGCAATGCAATAATATTATTTCCGAGTTTCTTCGTTTCAGAAAGTCAATTGCGCTATCAATCTCTTCTTCCGTCGACATACCGGAGGAAATAATAATAGGTTTTTTGGTGGAAGCCAGATAATCAAGCATTACAAAATCCAAGAGATCACCGGAACCAACTTTCCATAATTCAACACCAAGTTGCGAAAGTTTTTGCGCCGCGCCGCGTGACATTGGTGTAGAAAAAAACGTAATGCCAATTTCATCGCAGTACGTTTTTAATGGCCGCCAAAATTCTTCAGGTGGCGTCGCCGCAGTATTTCGAGAAACCCAAGAATAGCGGTCGGAACCCCTGAAGTGAGGCGAGACAACGTTGATATTCAACTGCTCGTCCTCCACATTGTGCGTCTGAAATTTCACCGCATCCGCTCCAGCATCTTTTGCAGCTCTAACTAATTTTTTCGCATTTTCCAGATATTCAAAAACCGGACACTCTTCTTCGGTTTGTATAAAATTCTTGCCCATTTCGGCAATGATGAAAACTTTATTGTTTAGTTGTTGAGGAAAAGAAAGCATGGGTTTAGCGACTGATGTTATTAAAACGCATCAAAACCATAACACGTTTCAGAGAAAAATAAAAACCCCGCATGATATATGCTGGGGCTCTTTCAGATTATATGCAAATTATACCTTCGGCTCAATACATTTTGCTTCCAAAATAAGCTCGCACACTTCACGCACCGCGTGACTGCCTCCCCGTGCTTCAGTGACATAGTCAGCAATCGCTTTCAATTTTTTGTGTCCGTCGGCGACAGTCACTTTCACCCCAGCAAATTGCATGGGCTCAATATCATTCACATCATCACCCATGTAAAGAATCTCTTCCGGGCTTACGTTATTTTCCGCCGCAATCCGTTTCAGGATTTTCAACTTCCCCTCACCATTTTCCACTCCCTGCCAACACTGCACTTTTATTTTTTCGCAACGCTTCGCCACAACAGGATTCGCTTCTTTCGAAATGACACCAACCACAATCCCTGCTTGTTTTTGCAGCATGCCAACACCGAGAGAATCACGCCGCGAACAACGCACCATTTCATGTCCTGTATCATCTACATAAACCATGCCATCGGTCATAATCCCATCAAAATCAAACGCAACGAGCCGGACAGGAACAAGTTTTCTTAACACATTTTCCCTCATTTGTCTTTGATAATTAATCACACCACCTAGTGACATGTTGTATTCCTCCTTCCGGTTTTATCCAATCCTTATCTCCTCCACCGTTGTCGTGGGAAGCCCTCCATCTATCTTTTCGCCGTAATGCTCTTCCATACGCACGCGATCATTGAACACAGGATTTGATACTTCGAAAATAACGCAATCAGTAATTGCCGTTTCGCGATGCACAGCTCCGGTCGGAATGAGCACGGTTTGTCCCGGTTTGACCGTCACCTTTGTAATCTTGCCGTCTCCCTCATCATATTCCAAAAGCATTTCGCCGGAAACAAGATGCCCCGCTTCATTTTTAACTTGATGCTTCTGCAGGCCACCCCTTGTCCCCGCTTTCATTTTTAAAATTTTGCCCGTGGCGACACCTTTGATATGCGCCACCAAAATTTCCTCTCCCCATACCCGCTCCCGCACTTCGGGTGTAAAAAATTCTATGGTTGCTTTTTTTTCTTGATTCCCCATATGTGTCCTTTCTTATGTTTTCTAATGGGCTATATTATGCAACATTTATTTGTAGATAAAAGTAACAGCTACTTAGCGTTGAAACCGCTAAGTAGCTTATAGTTAACTACACCTTAGGCACCTTAATCACAAAAAACCGCGCCGTACCTTCCGCGCGATGCGTGTGCGGCACTCCCGCCGGAATCCAAAGACAATCACCTTTTTTTATCACTTGCTCATCTCCCCCCGCAATTTCCTTGGCAAAAATTTCCGTTTTATCTTCCGTGCCGTCGGTATTCTTTTTAAACCATGGACTCACCATTTCTCCGCCAATGGTAAATACGGCCTCCCCCTCAATACACTGCCATAAATCAGCTTTTTCCGTATGCACTTCCGCATCATTTACTATATCAGTATCTTCAAGCATGGCCAAAGGCACATCGTTTAATTTTGTGAATGAACGCAGAGGCTCGAGCGAATGCTTACCTTGCACAGGAGATTTTTTTTTCGTCTCTTCCACAATCGAGTGAGGTATGTATATGTAAGTATGCATGAAATATAAAATTAAATATACAGCATTTATTCACGATCGCTAATAAACGCTGGATATTTCAATTATGTCTTTTATCTATTGTGGCGGAGTAGCGCTTTTTCCGCCTCTTCCCAATCTTCCATGCTATCAATATTCACGCTATATTTTTGCTCCATTGGATACGCCCGCACATCATCACCATAAAAAGTTGGTTCCGAACGAAATAAAAGTTCGGTCTTAAAAAGATATATGGCGCCGTTTCGCGTATATGTTTTTCCGAGCTCCTGCCTTCGCTTCACGATTTGCGAAAACGGCTCGCCCGTAAAAATTTGCAAATGATTTTCCGCGTCAATTAAAAACTGCCAATGCGGATTAAAATGTTGGGGAATTTCCGAGACGCTCACGATCGAATCTGCATTAATTTTTTCCATAAGCTCCGCCGACTCGCGAATATGAAAATCCTGCCGCAGGGGACATGTGGGCTGTAAAATCATCACATAATCCGATACAAAATTTTCATTGTCGCGAAGCCAGTTTACCGCGTGTTGTAGTACCGGTAAGTGCGGCGTGGTATCTTGCGCAAGTTCCGCCGGACGCATGAAAGGCACTTCGGCGCCGCACTGCTTTGCAACATTGGCAATTTCTCTATCATCCGTTGAAAGAATCAAGCGTGAAATAACGCCGGATTCTTTGGCGGCTTTGATGGTATAAGCAATGAGGGGTTTTCCCGCAAGCTCTTTTACGTTTTTCCGCGGAATACCTTTTGACCCTCCGCGAGCAGTGATGATACCGAGAATAGTTTTTGGCATAAGTAAACCTTACAAGATTAAAACGATTTATTCAAATGTTTTGTAATATTTTAAAATCGGCGCTATAAACTAGCGCCGATTTATTTATAAAGAAAGCAGAATTGTTCCCAGAAAAAGTACTGCTGATCCGATGATTCTTTGCCGAAAATATCCCTCACCAAGAAACAAAAATGCAAGGAGAACTGTCCATAAAATTTGTGTCCGTTTCAGCGCTCCCACATAGGGCGCAATTCCATAATAATATCCCGCATTGTACATACACGCCGCAACACCAAACATCATACCAACCATAAATACCCGCCAAAACATTTCTTTGGAAAGTTTTTGCCACACGCCTCGTCTCATTGATTCAAAAAATACCACACACGCAACGATAGTAAAAACCGAGCCGGTAAAAAACATAGGGTCAGAGCGGAGTACGCCGAGTTTATCAAAACTGATGCTTATGGCGCCAAGATACGCTACCAAAAGCGCCAATCTTGCGCCCTTACTTGCAAACAAGCGAAACCACGGCCCTCCCCAATATGCCAAAAAGTTTTGCCATCGCACCGGGCACACACTGGCCATTGTCTTGGGTAAAGCAACCGGTTTTCCGCCAAGATAAAGCGTATATGCGCCAATACCTATTAACACAATCCCAACTCTTCCCCATGCCGTAGGCCACTCGCCAAGAATTACATACGACATCAGTATCGCAAACATCGGCATTGCGGAAGATAACGGGACAACGATAGACGCATCTTCAAGCTTGAGTGATTTGATATTGAGATATTGGATAAACACATTGAGAAATGCGGTAATGGCAAAGGGAATCCAAAATCCCTGTTGTACGTTTGGCGTGCCGTAAAAAATCAAACTTCCTGAAAACCCCGCGCATGCTGCGCCCAACATGGTCACCACCGTTACAAAATCTTCATGCACCGCCTGCGTCAGCAATTTCTTTTTAATAATATTGGAAATAGCATGAAGCAATGCTCCGCCCATCACAAACCCATAAATCGGTAACCCCATCATTGTTAGACCCTTTCTTAAAAAAAGGAGGACTGGCTTGTCCTCCTTAGTTACTTATACCTTCACCGCAGTAAACACCGCAGTCGGATGATATGACATCATATTTTGCATTTGCTCAAAATCCGGCTCACGAAAAAGTTGAGTCATCGCTTCGTTCATCAACGCGAGTTTTTTCTCGCTTGATAATTCAGAAAGCGGAGGCCAGCGGAAAAATACCGTCCAGCCGTTGCGGATGAATTCAATTACGCGTAAACCATTCAAGGGAATAAAATTCTCAGTAAACAACAAAGAAGAAAGTCCGGCTTTAAGACTTGCCTGTACCAAAAAATCATATGTCATTTTTGCAGAACCCAAAGGCCAAAGGTTTTCCCGAGTAAAATCAGGGTATTCCCGCTTCACAACGCCGTAAAGAATTTGATGTGTCCGCTGATATAACGGATGTGAAAGCTCGGTAAGAATTTCTCCGCTATTTGTGAATGTGCGATGATCACTGATACGCGTCAAGAATTTAAAATTTGAAGGTCCGAGATCAAAAGCAAATACACCGCATTTTTTGAGCACACACGAAACTTGCTCAAGAACTTTTGGCACCAAACTTTCCTTGCCCGGAGGGTTGAAGAGATGAAATGCCTGGCAACACAATATCGTATCCACACCATTGAAAGATTCGTGGAAAGGTTCGTCCTGCAATCCCGGTACACCAGTCCACAGATCTGCTACTTGGTGGAGCGAACGTAAAAGCGTCTCACCGCGCCCGCCAACGATAGTCACCAGCGGGTCACCCATGGTGTTCAACCCTAAGAAATATCTCATTCCCTCATCGGGCTCAACCGCTATCACGCGCTCTGCGTGTTGCAAAATTTCCATTGTGGAAATTCCAATGCCTGCACCAATTTCTACCACTGCACCAAGATTCTTTTTTCCAAGCCGCGCTTTCGCCGCATTAATAACAAACCGAGCTGATTCTCGGTAATAATCATCTCGCAAATTAAACGCCGCATACGGTATCGCCGCATTTCCTGAAAAAATACTCGTTACTTCTACCATCTAGCATTACCTCCCTTATAATTTTGCTCTTAAGAGCTAATAAAACTAGTACATTATATAAAGATTACTGTCAAGACACAAATAAAAAACCTTACGAGACATGGTCTCGTAAGGTTTTTTATTGAACATTATATCTCCTTTGCTTCAAAAAAATTTTTTTGTATCTGCAAGGTTGCGCGCGCGAGCACTTTTGCAATTTTTTCGCTCGTTTTGGCTTGGTGATAAAGTATTGCGGGCGGATAGCGGCCGTGTTCGAGCTGACGCAAAATAGCACCTTTGATTTCTTGTTTCCTGTGGCCAACATCAAGCACGTTTGGCCCGCGAAGGCGGTTTTGCTGGCGCGTGCCGATATTGACCACCGGCGTACCGAGATACGAACATTCTTTAATGCCAGATGAGGAATTGCCGATTAAGCACTTTGCGCTCCGCAAAAGACCAATAAAATCCTCAGGCAAGAGATCAGTCACAAAACGAATGTGATGATTTTCCGATCCCACGCGCTCGCGCCAGACGCGAATCACTTTTGCAATTTCATGCGTGCCTGCGTCGCTATTCGGCCAAAACCAAGCCGTAGGCATTTTGAGCTCATCAATTACCTTAAAAAGTTCTTCTGCGTTTTCTTGATTATTCTTTTCCGTAGTTACGGGATGCTGCATAACCACAAGAAATGGTTTTGCAACATCAATGTGCGCTCCCACACCCGCGGCATTCACCACTTCGCCTTTATTTTTTTTGGAAATGGATGCCACAAATTCTATGTCTAGCGAACCCACATTAAATACATATTCCGGATGCTCCCCCATCTGAATTACGCGCCTTCGCGAATCTTCATTGGTAACAAAATGAATATGCGAAAGTTTGGTAATCGCGTGGCGCACGCTTTCATCAATCGTACCGGAAAGATCGCCGCCTTCAATGTGCGCGATTGTTTTATTCAAATACGCCGCCGTCATCGCAAGCGCCAACTGCTCAAAACGATCTCCGCGGATCAAAACAATATCCGATTTAAGGCGATCCAAAGAATTAGAAAATTCAAGCGCCGTAAGTCCTGCCGTGCGTGCCATTGCCACATGATGCCCGCCTTCTATAACATTATACAACACATCGCTGATTTTAAACCCCGCCTTTTCCATTGCAGGCAAAAATCGCTCGCCGTATTTATCGATCAGAACTGATCCTCCAGCAACAAGCTGCAAATCAATATCCTTATGATGCAGCATTTTTTCCAGCAATAATTTCTGCCTCGCGTAATGCACGCGGCTGGTGATCGGAAAACAGATTTTTCTTTTACCTTTTTTCATATATCTCTCGCCTTAACACTAAAAATTGGTCTAATACTGAAATTCACAAAGGCTGTCTCGGCTGCTATGATTTCAGACAATTGGATCGTCGGATTGGATTGGTTCCGCGTACTCGCGGGACAATCCGACGATCCATTAGAGAGGCCGCCGCCGGGTCAAAAGCACTGCTTTTGACGGGCAGTACTCTACCCCTGGATTTTGCTGTCGGAAGCAAAATCGGCGAAAGGGTCTGAAATCATAGCAGCCGAGGCAACCGCCCCCTCGACAACTTACAAATTTTCCAAAATAAAATTACCAATTCTCTCCCCAGATTTTCCATCCACAAACTTACACTGGCTTTCAACAAGTTTTCTGCGTCCCGCAGAATCGAGCATGGGATCCGCCAAATACTTCTTCACCCACCCTATCAAATCTTCCTCGCTTCCGGCAAGACGGATACCCCCGTGATCAAGGGCTTTTTTATAATGCGCCATGGCATAAAATTGTGTGGGTGACTTGCACAAAGCCTCATGCGGCCGAATTTCAAAATTAAGATTTATCACCGGCTTGTTAAACACCGAGCCGTCTATACTGATGCTCGAAGCGTAACACACGAGAATCGACATATGGTACAACGTATCGGCAAGGTATTTTAGTTCCGCAAAATCCATATCCCAATCCACTCCCCTTTTCTCGGAAAATCGCGTTCCTGGGTAAGTATAGAGAAGCTTTGGGCGATTGTTTAAATCTTTCGGATCAATAAAATCATTGGGAGGGAACCGCACTAAGATTTTTATATTATTCCCAAATTTTCCTTCTTCCGCAAGTCGGTTCAATAAATCCATCATATCCCAATCGGAATTACTAAACGCACTGCCAATCGGAGAATAGACAATCAATTTCGTGTCGGCAGGCAAATTCAGTCCCCGAAAATATTCTTCGCGCGTGTTTGGCCTCAAAGAAAAATATTGGTCATATTGCGGTATGCCGCCGGTAAAAATAATATCAGGATTGATGTTGTTATAGAGCATCAAATCTTCTTTGATAAGATCATTAAAAACCACAAGATGGTCCGGCACGATGCGTAAAATACACCTTCCTGAAACCCGATCCCATGTATTGATAAATCCTATTGTCTTCACCTTGTTTTTTTTCGCCTCCCGCAAAAAATGCACCTCCCGTTCATCAAAAAGATTTGCAAGAAATACAAGATCCGGCCGGTATTTCGCAAAATATTTCGCGTACACGCGATCACGCACAAGGCGATAATCCAAAAAACGCACTGCGGCGAGAACTACAGGACGCGCCAAAAGCCAATTGATAACATTGCTCCATTGATAGGAAACGTAATTTCCTCGCATATCATAATCCATACGACGCCGCAATTTTGTGGTCTCCGTCCGCAAAAGCGTGTATTTAAATTTGCGGAATAACCCGTCGAAACCCATTACTGCAGGGTTTTCCACCACTTCATAAAAAACCCGCGGATCATTGAATTCTTTTTTAAGATACTCAAGCCGTTTTTTATTTTTCGTAAACAAAACAAGGCGAATATCTTTTCGCTTCATCAATATTTCAAAAACAGGAGTCCGCAAAATATTTTTCGACTCCACCCCCTCAAAAATTGTTATAAAAATTGTTTTCATTTTCTTCCTTCATCACAGACCCCCACATGTGAGAAAATGCCATCGAAAAAGAATGCGGCCTCGGCACACTCTGTTTGCGACAATTGGACCCGCAAGTTTGCATGGTTTCCGCGCACTCGCGGAAAAACTTGCGGGTCCCTTAACAAATTCCGCGCTGGCGGAATTTGTCGGGTCGCAAACAGAGTGTGCCGAGAAAGCCGCAACCCATAACTACAAAACCTATTTTTTCTCCATCACATAAATCACATAATTCCCAAACCATTCATTCGCCGGCAATATATGCTTAAACCGTTCTTTCCCAAAGAGAAAAACCCCGGGCTTTGTATAAATTGTTTTCTCCAAATCAAAATATCGTAAAAACGTTTTTTTAAACGTGTCTTTCGTGAATACCGTAATATGATTATTTGATTCATTCCAGCGCGGAAACGTGCCTTTTTTCAAAAATAAAAGTCGGCTTGTAACGTGGAAAACATTGGGAAGGGCAAAAATAAATTTAGCGCCCGGTTTTATGACACGATACACTTCCCGCATAAAGTGATAGGGATTTTCCATGTGCTCCCCGATTCCCCACGCCGCAACCCCGTCGAATGAATTGTTGGGATACGGAATTTTTTCAGTATTCAAATCAATAACTGTAAAAGCCATTTTGGTGCGATCCGCAAATTTCAAGGCATCATAAAAATCCACCGCGTGAATATCGGTATAATTATGGTCCTGAAGAATTTTCGTAAAAGCTCCCGTGTGCGGTCCGCATTCAAGAATCTTTCCATTTTTGGGAAAATACTGCAAAGCAAGAGACGGCTCTGTTGTCCCCATAAACCGCGTACCGCCCTCGACCTCTTCTTTTTCCCGCACCCATTCGGGATGCATGCGCATTTCTTCAACAGTGATATATGCTGGTTTTTTCATATAATAATAGAGTTTGGCGAATATTGTCATTGCGAGCCTGCCCGCCTGCTGTCTTAGGACAGCCAAACCAGGTCGCAGACATCGGCTAGGGTGCTGACGAAGCAATCTCATACTTACGATATGAGATTGCTTCGTCCAGGTAGAACAGGGACTCGCAATGACACTGTAGGCCATTATTCACCAAACCCTGTTTTACCTACTTGACTATTACTTAGCTTAGTTATACTTTATTCTTAAGATCTTTCTTGGAGAAGATATGAACAGAAAATATGGTGCACTGCCTCCTCCTGAAGCAGCTTGGCAAATTGGCAAAACAGCTAAATTTATCACGCGAATTAATGAAATTAGCAGACGGTTGGAAGAATATCATAAGCATCTCAATGACCCTTATACTTTCTACCCGGACGAAGTTGATGCTGTTCGTGAATTAAAAACACACGCAGCTGAAGATATCGAATTTTTGCTTGGTGAAATTAGAAAGTAAACCGCTCTTTTTTTCATTTCCTCATTGCCCGTGACACCTCTGCTTTTCCAATAACCAACCGCAGGGATTTTCCTTATTTTAAGCCACCTTTTCAGCTACTTGACTTCTCAACAAAGAAATGATAGCGTGTAAATGTCTGATGGGACAGAGGTTGGAATTGTCTACAGACAGTTTGCCTTAAAGCGCCGACCTCTCGGGACTACCCATCCAGCCCAATTGGGACGAATGCCGCGATAGACGCGGGGTAGAGAGGAAACGCGACCATCCCATCAGGCATGCTCAGCTCTTTGGAGTTGAGCTTTTCTTTGTCCTCACTTTCCATGACACCTCTGCTTTTTCAATAACCAACCGCAGGCCTGCCAGCCGAAGCCTCGGCGTAGGCGGGGATTTTCCCGCGGCCTTCCGTAGCTTTTAGCGTAGGAGGCTTTATTTCCCGCCAGAGGCGTGTCCGCCTTCGGCGGATAAGCTGTTTTTCCATCTTTGGCACGATTGAATTTGCTGAATGATAGAAAATGTCATGCGAAATTTTCTTGACATAGCATACATTTATTTCTATACTTTTTTCAGAACCTGATAACACAGGAGGTACCCTCGCATGAAGTATCTGCTTACTTTTCTCGCTATTTTTGCTGCCTTTACGCTTTTGATTTTCGGTGCTATCCATCTTGATCTATTGCTAAATCCTTGGCTTCGTAACGCCGTGCAGGAGTGGAGGTGGTATAACTATTTCACCTCGCATCATGCCGTTACTGCTCTTTACCTGGGAGGATGGCTCTGGTTAATTCCTTCGTTCATCATCTCGGCAATAGCATCTTTAGTTATCACACAAGATTAGCCAGTCATCTGCGCCCGGTTCACTGGAATCGGGCCTTTTTCTTTATATTATCTCCCATGACACTTTTGCTCTTTATTGACTAGCCCGCAGGGATTTACTCACAAAATCTTTTAAATACGGCGTTGTCTCTAACTCCATAAATTCGTCTTTTGTAACCCATCGGAATTCGGTGTGCTCGTTGTTTAACTTTACATCACCGTTTACCGCCTTGCATCTGTAGCCGATAAATAGCACATAATTATCTTCATCCTTGTTGTAAGCGGTTTCCACAACCAGCGGAATAATATTGTCTATATCTATTCCAGCTTCTTCTTTTACTTCTCGTCTTAGTGCGGTTTCGTGTTCTTCTGGTATTTCAACTGCTCCGCCCGGTAAATCCCATCGCAATCCTTTATATGATGCTTTCAACACAAGAAACTTACCCTCTCTATTTGACACAATTGCTTTCTGGTGAAAATTGATTTTAGCCATATTTTTTATCCTCACTTTCCATGACACCTCTTATATTTCTTTCCACTTCCTCACTTCCTCATTTGCCTTTTTATATCTCTCCTCGGTTCCCGCATCGATCCAATATCCTTTATGCAAAAAAACATTCAGTTCGCCGCTCTCGGCAAGCCGCGGAAAAATCTCTTTTTCGATCATAAATTCTTCCGGTGTGTTTTCAAACACAGTCGGCGACAAAAGATAAAATCCGCAATTCACATACCCCGTAATTTTTTCCTGCGGTTTTTCGAGAAACTCTTTTATCTTGCCATTATCAATGTTTAAAAGCCCAAAATCCCGCGCATCGCTCACCTCCACACACATGATAGTATTGGGCAAAGAGCGCATCATCGCGGAAATATCCACATCAGTTAAACCATCTCCATTGAGCACCAAAAATGGTTCTTTCAAATCACGACTCGCGAATTTAATTCCCCCGCCCGTACCCAAAGGCCTCGGTTCCACCACATACTCAAATTTTCCCGGCCACTTCGCCTCACAAAATGCGATAACCTGATCTGCCTTATGATACAAACTCAAGCGAATGTCGAAGATGCCATGCTTTTGCAATAAATTTACTTGATGCTCCAAAATCGTAACTCCACCGACTTCAGCAAGCGGCTTTGGCCTCTCTCCCGTAATTTTTGCAAGCCGGGTGCCGAAACCACCGGCTAAAATAATTGCTTTCATCCCACACATAACTTACACAAGACTATATTGAAGACACTCTTTAAGTCTCCGTAAACCCTGCGCATTTAATTGGTCTGTTGCCGAATAGCACTTTGACTACAATTGCATAAATTCGGTCAAATTTTTCAAAAAATTTCTTGGCTTATCTTCCAGATAGGCCGCAAAATTTTTTGAAAAATTTGCCTCGAATTTCTGCAACTTCGCGACGTAGGCTATTCGGCAACAGACCCTTAATTTTAAAGATTGTTCTCTCTTATAAGCATCATCTTTTTACACATAAGCTTCATAGTACACAAGTCGCCATGGCAAATACTTTTTTGTGTACGACGACTTGCCACTGTTATGCTGATATAGTCTTCTACGAAGATCACCTGTACCCTACGTACAAACCATCAACAGTTTCAGATTTGAGCAAATACACATAATACATGTTTGTGTAAGTTATGTGTGGGATGAATTACTTTTTCTCAATAACAACTCCGCAATCTCAAAATCAATCGCGTGATCAATATCCACCGTCGGCCTTTTAAGAAAATACGGCAAAACCTTACCACCAATGACTGAATTTTTCTCCATAATTGTACTATAACGCACCACACCGATATCTGCAGTGGTCTGATACACTTTGGGCAATGACTGACGAGGTGCGGTATGCCAATCTTTCATGCCAGGCATATCTGAAACAAAGGGGTCAATAAAATCTCCCGCTATCTTCCACATTTTAAAGGGTGGCTTCGATGGCTCTTCTATCGAACGCACACTATCGGCTTCCGGAAATTTTTCCAAAAGCTCAATGGACTCATCAATCTCCTCCGCGGTACGCAAAGGCCCGGTCGGCCGCAAATGCACTAGAATATCCGGCTGATATTTTTCATGATCCTTCAGCCACTCCAGTGCGTGTAAAAAAACCGGCGTATCCGGCGTCAAATCTTCAGCTAAATTTGCGGGACGCAAAAAAGGCACCTCGACGCCATATTTTCTTGCGATGTCGGCAATCTCTTCATTGTCGGTAGACACAATCACGCGATCAATATATTTTGATTTTTTTGCCACACCAATGCTCCACGCAAGCAACGGTTTACCCGCAAGTAATTGTATGTTTTTTTTCGGTATCCCCTTTGATCCCCCCCTCGCAGGGATGAGAGCTAATATCTTTTTTCTATTTATCATAAATAGTTTTGAGTGATACAATACTTACCTCAAACCCTATGTCTATTTTTTAGAACCGTCTTTTCCTCCCAATTATACACCCATTCATTCCCCACCAAACTCGCAAAACGACCCCTATAATAATCACGATTCAGCATTTCCGTATGTGTCATATCCCGCTCCGCATGCCCCAACATGATCCGCCACTCCGGAATTTCTTTGTCAACAAACAGTCTCTGCTCATCTTTAGCAATCTTGGCAAACCGCGAAAGCTCTTTCAGTTGCGAAGGATTAATCGAAACCGGCCCGTCTTTTGTTTTATCGGCTGGCAAAACAGTAAAATGCCGCTCAATATAATCCGCGCCAAGCATAAGCGCGGTTTGCGCGGCTTTTATTCCATCCCGAGCGACCAGCGTATGGTCGGACCATCCCACTTCCGGAGTAAACTTTCGAAGCCACTCCATACGCGTCAAATTTGCCATTGAGAGCGTATTGGGATAGCTTGTCACGCAATGAAGCAATGTAAACCGTTTATTTTTTTCTTTCAAAATCCTTGCCGTTTCTTCCACCTCTTCATTAAATGTAGCGCCAGTTGAAACAACCAATGTGTCAAAATTATCCGCTAGTTCGCGGATCATGGGAAAACTGCCGCAATCGTAACTCGCAACTTTTACCAATCTTTCACCGCCATAGGGAAGCGATGCGGACAGCGGAATTCTTTTGCGGGAAAACACCGTAAGCATGGGCACAGCACCCGCCCTTTTTACTTCTTCTACAAAAAAATGATAGTCCGCTTCGGCAAGATCAAGAGCCCTCAACCGTGAGGCTTCCGCACCATACGGCCGATGAATCGCTTTGCGGACGCCGTTATGTTCAACATGCCCCGCATCAAAACGCTCGCGGCGCGTGGTATCTTCTGAAAAAATAATCTGCCCTTTAATAATATCCGCACCGCTTTCTGCCGCCGCATGAATCAAATCCTTTAAAAGCGCACGATCGCCATTATGATTTTGACATACCTCTACAATAATTTTAGGCATTTTGATAATATGTTTCGAGCCTGTCGAGAAACACCATTAGTATATTCCCTTTTGCCCGTTTCTTCATTCTCTCATATTACTAGAATTGCCCCGCAGAACACAACGGGGCATAGATAATGATAAAACCCCATGTGCGGGGTTTTTGTTTCAGAATATGTTTGCAGTGCCTAACAAGAATAGTATCAAAATTTATCCTTAAACTCCGCATGCAAAAGAGGAATATATTCCTTAAGCCACGATTTGTGATTTTTAAATAAAATTTTCTCTGCCTCATTCAAAAATGAAACACGCCCGCTTAATGGAATTACATTAGCAATCATACTAATCAATATACGCTCGCGCATCGCAAGCAACGCTGCAACGTTGCTTGGTATCAATTCCTGTTTCCACTTTTTTGTGTCGGTGATATGGAACAGAGTTAAGAACTCTGTCAAATCTTTATGCACAATCGTCGCGCGTCGCTTCTGCGCCGGCGTCACCGTAGTTGTTGGATGTTTTTTATGCGGCATTTATAATACTCCATTGCCGTAACGTACTATAGTTTAGTATAACAACATATCACAAAATCAAACATTTTCTACAATCTTTTTCGCCGCATACTCATTGCCGTTCAATGTTCCAAATTGCT
This sequence comes from Candidatus Sungiibacteriota bacterium, assembly GCA_016181585.1. Lineage (GTDB taxonomy): Bacteria > Patescibacteriota > Minisyncoccia > Sungbacterales > HO2-52-23 > JACOYX01. The sequence goes on from JACOYX010000017.1 coordinate 35,821, forward strand.
CCAACAGTTTATGATTAAAATTTTGAATTCTTGCTTTTAATTTTTCCGCTTCGCGTATAATTTCCGCAAGCGATTGGCCGCGGTAAATCACCCCAAGCCCGAGCTTTTCGATACACTTGTTATTAAAATAAATTTCCGGATCATCTTTTGGATCGAAATTCGGCGCAACAAAGGGCGTGCCGGAGAGCTGGGAGAGCCACACCGAACCCCAGCCGGATCGCGCGAACTGTAGTTTTATATTTTGGTTTGAAATATAGTGTGGCGATAAATACTCGCTTCCCGGAATTGCTTTTGTGTCGTTGGAATACAGCTTCAGGCCGAGTTTTCGCGTTTCCTCATACAGCCGTTCAAGGCCGGGAATGCCCGTTATCGTCACATAAATCCCATTAGAAATCTCCGATGTTTCAGTTTGAACGCTATTTTTAACGGGATAAACCCCTTCGGTAATTTTTCCAATATTTGGTAAAATATTGGCAATAGTAGGAGGTATTAAAATTTCATCCGAGAACCGCGGCATCCGATCTTTTTTAAATGAAAACGTCCCTGGATGCGCTAAAGCGTGAAAAACATGGCTCGCTTCTATTTTTTCCGCAATGGCAATAGCTTGTTTTACCAAAGCACGATCCAACGCAACGGTCTCTTGCGGCACATCCAGCACGCTTTGCAAAATTTCCGACACATAGCCAAACGTTACCGAATACGCCGGAGCAATATTATAACAAATCCGCGGAGCTCGGTTTATCTCAAACGCAATATCCGCTGATCGCACCGTATGCTTGTTGCCTTGCAAATCAAAAACATCAAAATTACGAGAAAGATGCTCGTGCTCTTCTTTGCTTAACATATCAAACTGTTCCACAAAAATGCGGAGAGCTTCTTCATAACTTTTTTCTCCATAAAAAACTTTTTGTAAAGTCGCGCCGAGCATCGGATCAAGCAAAATTAACCCGGGATTTTTTTCTTCATAAGACTCAAACTCCTCAAGCATTATCCGCTTTTGCTTCTCACCGTACACCCATGGCACGATAATCCCCATTTTTTCTTTCCCTCGCCCATCAAACTCATTATTTATCGCAATCGCAAGTTCAGTTGTCCTAAGATAAGGACCAGTACCGTAGACGAAGTTGGTTATGATGTATTGCATCTCAATTTCTAATATCTAATTCCTAATTTCTAATGAAATTTGAATGTTTAAAATGTCCCAAATTAAAAATCGCATTTAGCTATTTCATTGGAAATAGGATATTAGAAATTAGGAATTTATAGTTTATTGTAGATAACTCCTTCTGCTTTTTTTACCTCTTCTTCATTATAAATCCCCCACGTATCAAACATCAAAACAGGCTTTTTAGAAACAGCAAGAAGCGGGCGTATATTCAGCTCTTCAAAGTGAGGGTTATTGTTCATGACTAAAACAACATCCGCGCCGCGAATGCCCTTTTTGATATCCCCTACATGCGAAACGCCAAACCGCGTAATGTCGCTTTTAACCACCGCCGGATCAAATCCGTGAATATTGCGATATCCTTTTTTCTGGAGATGCTCAACAATTTTTATCGTTGAAGAACCGCGCACATCGGAAGTGACCGGCTTCCCTTTAAATGCAAATCCCAAAATAACTATTTTTGTTTTTTGAGCCTGCTTTTTTTCTTTTTTCAAAAACGATTCTATTTCAGACAAAACATGATTCACCATAAGCTCGCTCACCGCACGCGCATTTTGGAAAAGCAGGGGAATGTATCCCTTTTTGCCGGCGCTATCGATAAAAATATAAGGGTCTTTTTCAAGGCAGTAGCCGCCTACGCCGGGACTTGGCTTCGGCACGCGCGCGCGTTCATAGCCATAATTTGCCGCATCAATCACGCGATGCGTGTCCACTCCCCATTTTTTTGCAATCAAAGAAACCTCGTTGGCAAAGGCAAATGTCACATCACGGTAGGTGTTGTTTACGAGCTTCACCATCTCCGCCTCTTCAAGGGATTCGACGGTAATAATCGAGTGCGTCATCACATTAAAGATATTTGCCGCGGCATCCGCGCTGGCGCGGTTGACCCCGCCAATCACTTGCGGCAAATGGCGCAATTCTTCAAGTGCTTTTCCTTCGATCGTTCGCTCCGGAGCAAAAGACACGAAAAATCCTTCGCCTGCCTTAAGCCCGGATTCTTTTTCCAAAATCGGTATCACGACCGTCCGCGTACTGCCCATCGGAACCGTGGAGCGTAAAATAACCGAATCACCACGCTTTAATATTCCGCCGACAGTGCGCGCCGCGCTTTCCAAATACGAAAGATTGGGTTTGTTGTCGGGTCCCAGCGGCGTACCCACGGTAATAAAATAAATATCACAAATATTTTTGCCGAGAAAATCAGAAACGGCAGAAAAGTTAATTCCGTAATTATCACAAAGCAGAGTTTCAAGCCCCGCTTCGTAAAAATGAGTTTTTCCTTTTTTAAGCAGTTTGCCGATTTCCGGATTCGCATCGAGTCCCTTCACTTTAAAGCCAAGGTTCGCGAGGGTTAGGCCAAGCGTTAAACCGACATAGCCAAGCCCTACAATACCGATATGCTTGAAACGCGTATCACTGCGATGCCAAATATCGTAGAGCGACATCAGTTCTAACAGTTTTTTGCTCTTATCGACAACGATAATCTTATTGAGTTTATCCGCATGCCATGACTCCTGCTTTATTTTATCCATCGCGTGAGAAAGCATTTCTCTGTCTGAAATCGGCCCTTCAATCAAAAAAGGATTTTTGTTCATTACGCCGGAAACCGAATCGTCGAGCATCATGTCCCGGCTCAAACCGCGCCGAAGATCGCCGTTGGTCACAATACCCAGCACTTTTCTTTGCCGATCCGTTACCACCACAATTCCTGCAGGCAAATTGGTTTTTGCCGGATCGTTTTCCCCCATCTTTCGCAATACCTCGCGAATCGTATCATTCGGACTCACACAGATTGTAGAAATAAATTTATTTTGCATATGTTTCTTGCTATTTTTGGGCAACATGCTATCATTTATGCAGTTCTAGGAGGTGGCCATGTGAAGCAAACTTGCAGCAAGATCTCTTTTATTTGGTATATTTTTGGGTTACGGAATATATGACTTAACAGATAGCCCAAGTGCTGCAATTGCATTCGGTGCCGCTATGGCAATATTGCCTCACTCGCTTCTTGATTGTAAATAATATTTTTCACCTGAGAGCCTCAAATCGAGGCTTTTAATTATTATATCTGTCGCCTTATAAATTTCGTGACGAACTTTATAAGGCGACATGCCTATTTTCTCGCGCGAATAGTAAAATACTGCGTTAAATCACGGCCGTACCCATTATCGAAGCGATCGATAAAAAAACAAATCGGCTGTACTATCCAGTAGTGCGCGAAATCAAAACTATTTTCAATCCATTTGGGAAGCCCGAGCCCTCGCTCAAAAAAATACGCATATTCGCCGAATGTTCCGAAGGCTCCATTGGTGGGACGCGCGGAAAATTCTCTGAAGCCGACTTTTTTAAATAAATACTCAAGCCCGAATTCGGTATAGCGGAAATAATCATATGGTTTTTGATGCTGGCGCCGCACATGCGCGGCAACCACAAAAGCTTCCCCGCCCGGCTTCAATACCCTATAAAACTCTCGAAGAAGCCGCTCGGGTTCCGCCACATGCTCCATGATATATTTTGTAGTTACCAATATATCATACGATTGATCGGGAAACGGCAATGTATGCAGTTCGGAAACGGGAGTTGCGCCATAGATAAATCTGTTTTCCCAAAAATCAATTTCATCGAATTCACAATCAGTAAAAAAATTATTTTTGTAAACTTCCTCTCTTCCCCCCGAAAAATCTTTTGACGTATATATATTTAAAAGTTTTTTCCCGGGACGCGCCGCCTGATGCACTTCATACATAAATTCAAAAATCGACCGGAAAAAAGGATTGATCTTCCGCGCCTTAGGTATACATTTAAAAAATTCTTTTTCCAGCTCTTTTTTGCTTTTCATATTTATTTCTTCAAATGAAAGAGCGCCACCGCCCCTGCATGAATTTCATTTTTTTCCAAACGTACAGCATGCTCATCGAGCCAATGAATAAACTCTTTTATTTTGTTTTGCGAAATCCTAATGCCTGCATCGCGAAACACATTCGGCAAGCGGCGCGATAAATCTTCAATCATCTTTTTTCCGTGTCCCCATTCCTGCTCAACCGTCCTCCATGAAAGCTTAAGGTGGAGTTTCTTCGCCCACGCTTCAAATTCAACGGGCGTGAAATAATGCAAATCGGCTTTCGTGATGGACATATCAAATAAAAATTTTAAAGTAAGCAAAATGTACCCGCGAACGTTAGTCCAATTAGGACAGGTGATAATCAGCGAACCTTTGGGCTTCACTAAAGAAGAAAGTTGTTTGAGCGCCCCAAACGGATCGTCTAAATGCTCAAGCGTGCCCAAACTCACTACCACATCAAAGCGTTCTTTCGTGTCGGATATATTTTTACAACGAAACTCCAGATTCCTCCTCACATGTGTCTTCTTTGCTTCTCCTATCGCCGCATCGGAATAGTCAATTCCCACCACACTCTCTGCGCCTCGCTTGGCGATTGCGTGTGCAAGCTCGCCGGTGCCGCATCCGGCGTCCAATACGTTTTTCCCTTTCCACGAAAGTTCCTTCAGCACTTCGGCTTTAGCCGGAGGGATTTTGTCACCCGAAAGCAAAAGCGATGTATAGTGCCGTTTTTCTCCTTTTTCATAAACGCTGTTATAAAACGATTGCAGTTCTTTGTTTTTCATATAGTTATGCGCATTCATGACGCTCCGCAGGCCGCGAAAATATTTTCTAATACAACCCGCGCAATCTCTTCATGCGCTTCTTGAGTAAATGAAGCGGCGTGAGGCGTAGCAATAACTTTCGGATGCAACGCCAAAAGTTTTGAGATACCGTCTTCCCTAAACGGCGGCTCTTTTGCAAAAACATCCAAAGCCGCCCCCGCTATTTTTTCTTCGTTCAATGCATCCAAAAGCGCTTTTTCGTCTACCACTCCGCCGCGCGAGGTATTAATTAAAAATGCATCTTTTTTCATGAAAGCGATCGCCGCACTATTCATAAGATGTTTGGTGGCATCGGTAAGCGGCACATGAAGCGATACAAAATCACTTTCCTGCATGAGCATATTAAAGTCATTCTGTAGAACTTCTGCCCGGCGAAATTCATCCAAAGAAGCGTGCGGATCGAAAGCGGATACTTGCATGCCAATACCCCGCGCCATAGCGGCAACTTCCTTGCCAATAGCGCCAAACCCGACAATACCAAGTTTTTTCCCAACCACACCACGGCTGTAGTCGCGCCGCCACTCTCCTCTTTTAATTTGCCTATCAAACTCGGGGATTTTCCTCGCCATGGAAAACATAAAACCAACCGCAAGCTCCGCAACAGCTTTATTGCTTCCGTGCGGCACGCTGGTTACCGCGATGCCTCGGCTTTGCGCACAAGCAATATCGATATTATCCAGCCCGCGCCCGAACCGCGCAATAATTTTCAAATTTGGAAAATGTGAAAGTTCGCTCGCTCCAAGTTTTGGTTCCCCCGCCGCGATAGCAACCACATCCGCAGGATCAAAAGAAAAAGGCGATGCCAAAATGGCAACCTCTCTATAAAAAAAACCGCGCGCCTCAATATCGCTTTTAAGATTTAGATTTTCCACCGCGCGTACAAACGAATGGGTTGTAGCAAGGATTATAGGCATACTTGATTAAAGTATACAACGCAAAAAGTCAATATTTTGTCTTTCAGCGTTTAGACAGATTTTTTGTATACTTCCCCGACCACTTCCACCACAATATTTTAAATATCCCCTTAAAAGAACGGCGAATTTCCCGAAAAGGGCGCACTTTTGAATCACGATTATCAGACCATAAAACAGGCAAATCTTTTATCTTCCACCCGCGATATTTTCCTACCTGCACGATTTCCGCCTCCGCAAAAAAGTGATCAATATATTGGTACCGAAAAATATCGTGCGCCGCATCTAGACGAAACATCTTAAACCCATTTACCAAGTCTTTCATCCGCCAGCCGAAAAAGATCGAGCATAAAAACAAAAAACCGTTTCCCAAAAATATGCGAAGCGCGGGCTGGGGCGCTAAAATCCTCGATTTCGCGGCGTTTCTGCTTCCCACCAGAAAATCCGCCTCCGGATGATCTTTCAAATACTCCAAAAACCTCGGAATTGCTTCTGGGTCAACACTCCCATCCGCGTCCATTTCCAAAATATAATCTGCACAGCTTGCGAGCACCGCATCGCGCACCACAGCACCACGGCCGCGATTTTGCGAAAATGCCATAATCCTAAGCTCCGGAAAATGCTCCATATAGTTCCGTACCACTGCCGCGGTCTCATCCCCGCTTCCGTCGTCAGCCACCACCACCTCGAAATTTCCCTGATAACTTTTTCTCAAATGCATAAAAACCTTCTCCAAAGTAGAAGGAAGACGCAGAGCTTCGTTATATGCGGGAATTATTATTGAAAGCTCCATAAGTATTTCCAATCATACTCATGAATTTAAAAACGGACAACTCTTGGTTGTCCGTTTTTTTAATTTACTATGACATTGCCACTTGCTATTACACAAGCGCCGGAATTTTTTTAAATTTTATCGTCAGTTTCTTTATCCATTGCGGCATCAAGTTCTCGCTGTACCAGCCTTGCGTTATAGTTCGCAATGCGGTCAAACAGCGGCAGAAGCAATAAATACATCCGCTTGAACATCTTCCACAAAAATTCCCGTAAGACCGTATCCACCAAATAAAACGGCCAATACATCATCCAGCCGATTATTTTGATCTTATTGTTTCTAGCTTCGGGTTTTTTGTAGTGATGCAATCTCTCCAATTGCCTCTTAAGTGTCTCTTCGTCATGGCGATACTTGTCTTTCATCATCCCCACCTCATCCAAATGCGCTTCGCCATCATCAATTCCGAACAAATGCCACTTTAAAAGAGCTGTAAGAGGCGCCCCAATAAATACAAAAACAAGCGCGCATTTAACAATCGTCCACACGTTATCCCATAAAAATTCGCCAAGTCCGTGCACACCCATTTCCATTGAAGCGAGAATCAAACCCGCAAATACTAAAACACTAAACGCGACATTTTCTTTGTCATTCATCCAGAATATAAATCCTGAAACAAGCGCCACAACCACAACAGCCCAAAACCAAAATCCCGTTGCGGCTAAAAAATCAAAAGTACCCTCCGATACCATGTTTACTCCTCCCTGCGGAATAGCTTGTGTTGCCCGTTCCGCAATGGTTGTTACCGATGCAGAATCGCCAGAATAGTGTATATAAATCAGAAAACCAGCTACAATAAGTCCGCAAAAAAACGGACCTGCGGAATAAGCCGCACTACTCCACGAAAATGAACCTACTCCAATCGCAATTACGATAATCCAAAACAAAACATCTGGCATATTATAGAACCTCCCTTCTCAAGGACCTACTGCAGAGCTTAAATTAAAATAGTTACCTTGTCAAGGTAACTATGAAAACTTAGATAGTTTCAGCAAAGAGCGTATGCGCCACCACGCGCCGCATTGCGGCGCCAACAAATGCACCAACCGCCGCCGCAAGAAGGATAAAGCCGGCATTATATGGCACAGTAAAGAAAATAATAACTGCGCCAGCAAGTCCGTATAAACCGCATGCCGTGAAATCCTCGGAATGCACGAAGCGGAAAAATGATTTCAGGAATCGCCAACCATGGCCGCACAAAGAGGGAATATAAGTTAGCCTATAAAACATCCACGCAACCCCAATACCGAGCCAGCGCAATATATAATAATGTATTGCCACTGAATTAAAATTTACACCGAACCGCATAAAAATATTCGCCCCTTCCGGCTCTTCAGCATTCACTGGATAAAGAATCAACAGCGAAAAAAAGACCGCAATGACGTTGCTTGCAATTGTGTATAACCCATACCGAACCAAAGGATTTTGGATGCCGAAATAAGGATCTTCGCCGCTGATTAAACTCACACTACCCGAATAAATACCGAGTATCCCGCCAAACCCAATGCCACAATAAAAATCACTGATCATGCGTTGCTTCCAATTAACGGCGAGACTGCCAACTATGGTCTGCCACGCCCGTTTTCCCGCATATTTTATTCTCTCCGGCTCGGTGAGCATCCGCACAACGTAGCCTAATGCTCCACCGCTCAATATACCCAAAAACCATAAATATCCTACCGCATGCGCGAGCATAGCCCCAAGCGCCATGCCGACAAACATTGCAAATACGTCCTTTCTGAACGCAGTATCCGTATCCATACAAACCTCCTCAAAATTAGAACGAAAAGAACCATGGAAACCATAGCAAAGTTGATTACATTTGTCAATTCCAGCAAATGTGCGCGATCGCGCATATTTGCTGGACTCCAGGATTTTATAATATCTGTGTAAAGGTATCAAGGTGCTTTGTAATCCTTAAACCATGGCGATAGTCAGTAAACGGTTCGCGATGCTCTTCAATGCAGGAAATAAAATGCTCAAGTTCATTTTGCAGAGGCTCGCGAGTGACTCCGTTTTTTACCGTAACTTCGGCATATTCTCCGCCATCGATTTCGGCCTTATAAAGCCGCAATGGTTTTTCCTTATTCCGCATTTCATCAAAGACAGCGGCCCCTTTTTCTCCGACGACCGAAAACCTCCGGATCTTTTCAGGTGCGCACCATGAAGTGAGCACAGTAACCGGAATCATTGCTTGACTCGCGTTTCCTATTCCAATGTTCTCAAGAATTTGAGAATAAGCTTTGGAGTTAATCGCAAACGATACGTTTGCAAAATCATCCCTGCCTTTTTTGAAAAAATCTTCAAACCGCGCGAATTTTTGCTCGATAGAAAATCCGCCAAAGAGGTAGTCGAGAATCGCAAATTCATGCGTTGCTGTTTCCCAAAAACACCCTGTATTTCCTGTAAGCGGAAAAGTATAAAAATGCTCCGCATGAATATAGTGAATTTTACCAAAAAATCCGCTGTCAAGCTTTTGTTTCAGGAGCCTAATATGATCATTGTAGCAATACTGATGCCCGATCATTAAAATTTTTCCGCTGTCTTTCACGATGCCCGCCAGCGCTTCCGCCTCTTCGAGCGTTGCGGTCATCGGCTTTTCAAGCAATACATGCTTTCCCTGCTTCAGTGCGGAAGATGCAAGCGTAAAATGTATTTTTGTGGGTGTTGCAATTATCATCGCATCAATACTCGAATCATGAAAAATTTCTTCAGCATTCGTGGTTTTTTTGATTGCATCTGCTACCTGAATTTCTTTCAGCGTTTTCTCTGAAGACGCGGCAACAGCTACAAGCGTAATACCCGGCATATCCTGTAACAATCGCAAATAATTTTTGCCAAATTTTCCGATGCCAACAAGTCCAAACCTGATCATGAATCAAGAAGTTTAACTCTTATAGTATCCGCCTCGTATTCATCCTGATTGCGCGACTCGGTGGCAAAGGCGAGAAACACCGAATCCTCGAGCGCTTTTGCGGCATGTATCATCATAGGCGGCGTGTATACCATATCTCCAGGTCCCAGCACCGCGGTTTCCACCTCCTCGCCGCCTTCCGCCGGCTTCTCATGCCATTCCATTTTTCCCGAGATGATAAAACAAAAATGCGCGTCTTTCTTGTGATAATGATTTGAACGAATCGCACCCGCTTTTGAAGTGATGTAGAGAATGGATTTTATCGCGGTTTTGCCGTCATCCAAAACTTTGGTTATTGCTCCCCGCGTATCGATAAATTCCGGTGTTTGATGGTGAGTTATATGCATATATTTTGCTATGGACATTATTATTTGAGTACTATATAAGAAAGCTAGCACAATTATAAAAAATATTGGAGTACTCGTGTACAAGTGGCAGAATTACGTTAAAGATGTATCGATGGTAATCTTTACTGTTTCACTGCTTTCGAGCGCACCTGTGGTAAACCTCTTTTTTTCCGGCGAGACCGCAAAAGGGTATATTATTTTAATGTCTGCCATCTTTTTTGGAACAGCAAGTTTTGTTCTTGCTGACTACTGGCACAAACGCAATATCCACGCAACTCCTTACGGAAACATAATATCTCTTTTGACTTTTGTCACAGGAATAATAACGCTTTGGCAGTATGGATTTTATTTTTGGGTCCCCCTAATCCTTTGTGCGTGTTTTATCAGTTTCGGCTATATTATCGCCAAAAATGAGCAAAACAAATAGTAATCTTGAACATACAGTTTTCGCTGTATGTTTTTATTTTATCCTTCGTGATATGTCGCTCTCCCCCCAATTTCTTCCCGCCAGCGCATAACATAACTAAACAACTTTCTATTTAGCGCTGAAACGGTAAAAGGAGCGGCGGCGTATTGCGCCGCAGGGGAAAACTTCATTGCAGAAAGTTTCTCGCGGTAATTTTCCGGATACCGAATTCTATTCGGCGTTACCGCGCCATTCGTGCGGTACCCCGCCGTAAACATGACTCTTTCTTTTGCGGTGGCGTAGCCCCCCTTATGGAGTCCCGAGGTATCGCAAAAAATAATGGTGCCTACGCGGCCGGTACATACTTTAACGTCTTCTTTATCTATTGTTTTTTCAAGTGTTGAAACATCGGGGTATGCGCCAATGGGCGGCTTCTGCGGGAAAAGCGAACCATACTTCAAACCATAGCACGATTTCGCCGCATACATAAATGGCCCCGCGGTTTCATCGACATCGTTCAAATACAAAAAGACCTTGCACATTCTGCGATCCTCGGGATCACGGTGCCAACGCTGGGAAGCTATCGCGGCGGCACCACTCCCCACCGGCAATGTTATATTGAGCGTAAGATAATAGAGTTTTGCATAAAGCCCAAAGTATGCGTTCACTATGTCTACAATATTCGGATATAGCGCGAAACTGTGGAAAGGGTTTTGAAAATTAATAACCGGAGTCGGCTCAAACAAATTCATCAAAAACGGCTTGCTCACTTTTTCTTTTGCTACCACCCTATCTGTTTTTTCTCTCTGTAAAACTTCAGCATACGCTTTTAATTCTTCTAACATCTTGTTATCGGGAAAAAACTCATCACAATGTGCGATCGCAATACCATTCTCTTCAAGATCGCGCACAATACGCGCCGCCACTCCGCCAAGCTCACGCTTTTCACTTTCCCATAGCCTGTTTGGCCGCATATTAACTCCGTATTTCCAAACAGGCCAAACCATGCGCAACCTAAAATATCCTTCAAAAAATGGAAGGAGAATGCGTTTTACCGTCGTTTTTATTATTCTCATAACTATTTCAAAACAGAATAAATTCTTATCCCTTCTTTATCAAACACTTTCTCAAGCGACGGAGTTACTAAAGCGGGATCCTTGCCAAGGCCAAGTTCCTTTTCGTCGATATGCAGGTAATCAAGCCGGTAACGCATTGCAGGCTTCTCCACATACGCACTATATTCTTTTACCTTTTCTCTCAAAATATCGTCCGGCAGTTTTCGTTCATAATGCTTGAAGTTTGCATCAAATGAATGATCTCCGTATTTTTCGGCAAATAAATAATACACGCTTCCTTGAATATATGCGCTAAATTCTTCCGGTGTAAAACCGTACAGCCGAGCCAGTGTCATAGTACGCTCCCAAATTTCCCGATCGCTTGCCTGTGTTGCAAACCCAAACGGCAGAAATATTTTATTTTCCGTATGTAAGAGTATCTCGTTATTACGCGAGCCGGAAAGGGTTCCCACCACCGATCCCTTCTCCGTGTGCTCGCGAAGCCATGCAAACACCGCATCATCGCGCCTCAATACCGCATAATCCCCTGAGTGAGTGACAGAATACATTGCGCCGGCATAAAAAGTACCTGCCAAAAAATAGAGCAAGAAGAATGCGGCTATTGTATTGCCGCGCATCCGTATCTTTTCGGTTGCAGGAACGGCAAACAAATCATAGAGCCGCAAGAAAATAAGCCACGCCGCAAGCGCCAGCGGCAAAAATTGCACGCGGTACCAATGATCCGGCTGGGGATTAAAACCGGTGATAATTTGCACATTCACCACGGCGAAATACGCAAAAAGCAATGCGCCGATAATGCGAAGATGTCTTTTATCATGGTTATGCCAAAAGGCAATAAGAACGAATACAAAAACAAATACGCGAAGATAGCTTTTCCACACACTAGCAAATCGGAGCGCATGCGAAAACTCTCCGCCGGCGCGAGCCAAAACATCAGGATACTCCAGGAGATGCCAGAAGTTATACCAATACCCGACGGAGCATAAAACTCCTACAGCCGCAATCGCCGCGGTTTGTTTCGCCGCAGTAAAATCCTTTTTATACAGCGACCAAAAGGAAAAAAGCCCCATTGCCGAAATTAGTGTTACCCAATCGTAGAGATAGGTATAAAAAAGCGCTCCAAGAGAAACTCCTGCCAGCAAAATAGTTCCTGCAGAATTTCTTTTCATGGCGCGTACAAAGAAAAAGAGCGCCATAGCAAAAAATAAGAAAGTCAGTTTCGGCTCTTCAAATTGAGAAAAATAAAACGGCTCCTGCATATTTAAAAAAGGAAAAAATAGTTTCCCGAATTCTTTGAGATTTAAAAAAGTTACCGGTGGAATTGCGATGCCGAATTTCGGAACAAAAAGGAAAATGGTCGCAAACACCAGCGACCATTTTTTTCGCCCTGAAAGCTCGTATGCTAGAAAATATACCGCAAGAAAAATCAGCATGGGGAAAATAAAATCCGATGCGATAATCCCCGCCTTCATCGAGCCGGATAGCCGCCCCAATCCTCCGAGCAGTAAAGGATTAAGCATGGGAAGCACCGAAGGGCCTCCTTGATACTCGGCAAGCGCGATATCTCCGCCAAACCATCGCCCCTGCATGGCCGCATGTGCCCGCGGCGCATAGAGAAGCGCCTCATCGGGATAGCTTTGCGTCGTGATTGGATAATAGACCGCGGTTTTTGCATCGAGAAAATTCGGTATGATAAAGTGATGGCACGCATAAATCAAACCCACAAAGAGTGATAGGAAAAGTGCAAGATGATGTTTTTTAAATTTTTGAAACATCAATTTTCTAGCAATATAAAAATGAAAAATGACGGTTAAAATTTAAAATTTCGCATTTTACATTGTCATTTTTCATTTTTATATTAGACCCACTGATTAAAGATAAATCTACTGCAATTTCATAATTTCGGCCAAAATCGTCTCAAAATTTATTGGCTTACCTTACAGGTAGGCCGCAAATTTTTGAACTACTTTGGTATGACCCTTTCCCCTCCCACTGGCATGATAAATTTGCCGCCTTTGGCGATAAAATCCTTTTCCTTTTGTAAAATGATATCCTTGTACGGCCACGCGAGCAAAAAATAATAATCAGGAGGATTTTGCCGCGCCCATGAGATATCTACAATAGGAATATGCGTGCCCGGAGTAAATTTGCCGATTTTTGAAGGAAGCGTTTCAGTCGCAAAATCAAGCACCGACCTGCCGATACCAAAATAATTCAGGAGAGTATTTCCGCGCGCCGGAGCGCCATAGGCCGCAATGCGTTTCCCTTCCCGCTTCAGCCGAAGCAGTGTCCCTTTTATGTCCTCCCGCAGAGCCTCAACGCTTTTTGCCAATTTTTGATACGAAGAAAAGTTATCAAAACCGCGCATCCTCTCAAGCGCGGAATACCGCCCGACACTTTCTTCGATAGCATACGTGCCCGGACGCGCCGCATAGTAGCGAAGCGAATTCCCTTGCACAGGGAAAGGCTTTACGTCAAAAAGTTCAAGTCCATACTGCGTCAAAAGCTTATTTAGCGGTTTCACCGCCAAGTAAGACATATGCTCATGATAAACAGAATCAAACGCCAACTGGTCAAACATATCCCCGAGATAGGGCGCCTCGAACACAAAAACACCTTGTGGAGAAAGAAGCGACACAACACCTTTCATAAGATCATGATGATCATCTATATGTGCCACGACATTATTGCCGATAATTACATCGGCCTGTCCGAATTCGTCTGCAATTTTCTGTGCCGTCGCTTCACCGAAAAATTCCGCACGCGTCATAACTCCGCGCTCGTTTGCCATCGCCGCAACATTTTCCGCAGGATCAACCCCCAGTACCTGCACGCCGTATTGTTTGATTAAATAAAGCAAATGCCCGTCGTTTGATCCGATTTCTATAACAAATTTTCCCGTATCAGGCAAAAACCGCGCCCGCATTTCCTCCGCATAGCCCGTGAAATGCAAAGAGCTGGGAATACCGGAAGAAAGATATACATAGTCATGCACAAAGAGAAGCCGCGGATCAACCACATGGCTTAATTGCACCAGATTGCAGTTTTCACAAAACACGAGACCTAAAGGAAAACGTTTTTCCGACGCAAACGATGCAGTATCGCGAAGCAGTGAATTTGCCAGTGGCTGATCCCCCAAATCAAAAAAATGTCTGAGACTTTCCGACTCGCACATTCTACATTTTATTTGTTGATAAACATCCACGTTGATAATTTAAAAGATATCTTTACGTATAGGTCTATTTAATGGGTTTGTTGCCGAATATCGCTTATGAGCTACGATTGCATAAATTCGGGTAAATCGCATCGCGATTTACGGGAAATTTAGCGAAGCCGGGTATTCCCGTGCGAAGCGTAAAATTTCCCCGGCTTTTGCTCAAGGAAGCAAAAGAATTTTTCAAAAAAATTCTTGGCTTATCTCAGCATATAGGCCTTAAACGGTCGATCAGTCCCAGACCGTTCGTACCGAACGGCATGGACCAAGTCAGGTTTTAGACCGCGTAGTTTGTGTGAGTATTTGCCTCGTCCAGACATGTCGGGATCGCTTCAAAGGCTATTCGGCAACAGTCCCTTAAAGCAGATTGAGCCTTTTTATACTAAAAAGAATTCAAAATAAAGGCAAATAGAAAAACCCTTCTGAAAGGGTTTTTCTCCAGAAACAGTTAACCCCACATAACGTCATCGTGCTTAATCACCGTATCGAGCGGAATATCTACTTTAGTTTTTTTGCCGATTACTTTTTCAATCATGTTAGGCTTCAAACCGTATCCAGGGCTTTTGCAGGTAAGCATGGATGCGCTGATTACTGTGCCCGCCGGAATTGCGGCGGCGGAAACTATACTTTTTGAATGCTTCTCCCGCGTCTTCTTTTCTTCTTCAGTAAATTTCTTTACCGGCTCGCCAAATGCTTTTTCAATTCTGCGTGTATCCCTCACCATTGAGTTGAATGTCTCCGGTTCGATGCTTACCGTCGCATGATCCGGCCCAGGAAGAGAACGATCAAGCGTGAAGTGGCGCTCCACCGAAACCGCACCCAGTGTCACCGCCGCAAGCGTCGGCAAGGTATCCTGCTCATGACCGGAATAGCCGATCGGGAGCGGAGCATAGCGTTCCTTCAAAAGCGGGATTGTTTTTAAATTTATTTTTTCATCCGGAGAAGGATACACCGAAACACAATGCTTGATAATCAACTGATCATTGTGTTTTAAAATAGCGTCTACCGCTTCATCAAGCTCTTCGATCGTGCACATACCCGTGGAAAGGAACATCGGTTTTCCTTTTTTTGCCACATATTCAAGCAGAGGAATATTGGTTACGTCAAAAGACGCAACTTTGTATACCGGAACATTTATTTCCTCCAAAAAATCAGTGCTTTTTTTATCAAAGGGAGTTGCAAAAAATATGACTCCGAGAGAATCTGACAACGCTTTGAGTTTGGCAAATTCCTCCTGATTGAGCTCAAGCGCTTGGCGGTATTCGCCGTATGTTTTCCCGAAAATCTGGTCTTTATTTTGCGGCTTATCCACGAGCTCCTTGGCAAAGGTTTCGTTAATGAACCGCTTCTGCAATTTCACCGCATCCGCACCGGCTTTCACCGCTTCCTCGATAGAACGCTTTGCAAGGTAATAATCGCCGTTATGGTTATTGCCGATTTCCGCGATAAAAAACACGGACTCTCCTTCTCCCACATATTTATTGCCAACCTTGACACGATTCGGGAGATTCTTTTTTGCTAAAGTCATGGTATAGAATCACGAATTATGAATAATGAATTATGGAATTAACCATGACTCATGATTCTTGATTCATGCTTCAGTTGTACAAACAAAGACAAAAAATAAAACATCCCGTTCAATAAAAAGGTAACAAAAGAATCATTTTGCCGGATGTTTTTTCAAAATCTCCTCATTTATACCCGTTCCCCACCCGGGCCGATCTTCAATAAGCAATTCCCCGTTTGCTATTTTCGGAACATGAGTAGCCAGCTCATCTTTCCATGGCACATCATCCACGTCGGTTTCCAAAATCCGCAAATTAGGAATTGCCGCAGAAAAATTGCCGGAAATAAATGTGCCTAAGTGGCTATGATGATTATGCGGCGCTACGTTCATTTCGTAGAGCTGTGCCATATCCGCTATTTTTTTTGACTGCGCAAACCCGTTCCATGTTACATCGATACTGGCAATATCCATGGCGCGCCGCTCAAAGTATAGCCTGAAATCGCGCGTGCCATAAAGCACCTCGCCGGAACAAATAGGAGTTTTAAGAGCATCTCGAATGATCCGCAATGATTCCGGATCATAGCAGTCGAGCTCGAGCCACATTAAATTAAATTGTTCAAGCGCGCGGCCAAGGCGGATATATCCCTCCGGTTTGAAATTAAAATTTAAATCAAGAATAAAATCAATATCTTCGCCGATCCCCTTGCGCCACGCCGCAACATACCGCACCACATGGTCAATAATTTCTTTGCTTACATTCAATTCCGGCCCTCCCGCACTGCGGTTAAACCCGGGCATATAAATAAACGGCTTATCTCCAAAAAACGCAGGATTTGTTTTTACGGCTGTATATCCGCTTTTTTTGATTTCTTCACCGAAGACGGCGATATCTTCCAAAGATTTGATGGCGGGTTTTCCTGCTTTTTCCGCCGCACGCACTCGCGTTGTGCCGCAATGCGACCAGTATAGTTTAGCGCGATCGCGAATGGGCCCGCCAAACAAACGATGCACAGGAACGCCATACGATTTCCCCGCGATATCTAAAAGCGCGTTTTCAATCCCCGCAATTCCTTTCTGCACCACACTCCCCGTGCTTTGGCGCGTAACCGCATACATATCCCAAAACAGTTTTTCATACGCGCACGGATCTTTGCCAAGCAATACCGGTTCCAAATCCTTGATCACGCCCGCAACGCCAGTAGTCGAACCAAAAGCATCCGTGCAGTCGCTCCATCCGGTTATTCCCCCGTCGGTTTGAATTTTTACAAAAGCCCACGTGCGCCACCCTCCGTCGCAGTGAAGTACATCGATTTTGGTGATTTTCATTGGTGAAAAAACAATACCATATATTGCTTCAGTTCACAATATCTCTGGCTTCTCTTCTTTTTTAGTGTCCCTTTCGGCAACAAATTTTTTTACTTGTTCGTACCACATCGGCTTCGGCCACAAAAGATTGCCATTTTCATCATAGACCGGAAGTAAAACTTTTTCTTCCTGCATAATTTCAATTATTTCTTTTTCAAACTCTACTGAATTTCCGTGCAAACCAAGACTTTTGACACCACCAAAGTCTCTTGCTACCACAATCCCTTTGAAAAATCGCGGCGACACACGCGAAAAGATTTCAAAACCGTGTTCAGTATCAGCCTTCGGAAAACCATTTTCATCTATAATATTATGCTGTTTTAGTCTCTCAAATTCTGGATGTTCCAATATACGCGGATCACCGGGTCGTAACCCTTTAAAATACTTTTTCCAGATTTCTTGCATACCCTCTCCTGCATTCCAAAATGATTTTACGTTTTTGTTCTCTTTATTGCGCTCATCCGGAGAAATTTCTTTAAATGACGATGGATCAAAAATAATTCCTATGGAACCGGATAACCACCAATATGATTTCTTTATCTCAATTGGGTTTTGATCAGAAGTCCTTTTAAAGGAGTTTGCTCTGCCGACAATGTTAAAACACAACCACAAACCACCTTCTCTTTTCCGCGTAGCTTCCGCCCATGGCTCCTTCCATGGACCTGAATGCAGACCCGTACCAAGAATACCTTCATGGAGCACTTTTGGAAGTTTTCCTAATGAATTTCCTCTCTCACCATACGCACCTAAAACATGATACGCCGTTCCTTTTTTATTAATATCCTGTACTTTTTCCATAATCTTCTCGATCACTTCCGGAGAAAGTTCTTTCTCCCTTTCTTTTCCTTCATCAGCCCTCTCCACAGATTTATTTTCAAATTTTGATTTTTCCATGGCAATAGCACGAGAAAGGTCACTATTGATTTTTCGCGGGGTTTTGAAGTTTCGCAAGCATGGTTCCCGATATTCATTATTTTATTTTTATAAATGAAAATCGGGATTGCGAAACTTCACCCTTCAATTTGCTCGCTGGAGCAAATTGAAAAAGCGAAAATTAATAGTGACATTTCTCCAATTTTAATAATAAAAGCTAGTTGAATAACTCTCTCTTCACATACTCCGCAATCCTTTTTCCGCACATACCATCATAAAACTGTATCTGTTCTTTTCTCATGCGTTCCCGCCCTTCTCGATCAAGCGCGGGATTTTTTAAATAGGCATCAACGGCATAAATAAGCTCATAATTATTATACACCAATCGCACCCCTTTTGTATCTTCCAGCTCGCGATAGTGATCGTGCCTGTCCGGCACATATTTCACGCTATGAATCGGTGGAGTATTCTGATCCGCATCGTAACGAATACCAATCATCGGTTTATCAAACGCCACTGCATCAATCGTCAACGTGGAAAACGTATTAATCATGATTTCAGAAAAATACAGAGAATTTATCATGAGCTGTAAATCAACCTCGTCAAATTCCCAGTCTTTGCGCGACATGGCAATTTGCGTTTGAATTGGAAAAAAATATTGGCACGGCTGTGAAAAAGAAACATGATCGCTTTTACGAATTTGCTCCACGGGAATTTCTGGCGTAGCAGGGCGATAGCGAACTAAAATATGTAAATCATTTGGCAATTTTCCGGTATCAATCGCCTCAAGCAACGCATTGAGCATAATGACCGCCGAACCTGTAAACCGATCATAAAACGGCGCAAAAAGAATAATGCGCCGATGGGGATCGATGCCTATGGTTTTGCAAAAATCCTCACGCGAAACCGGACGCGGCCGGAAAAATTCATCGTATCCCGGCGGTCCCGTGATAATAATGTCGTCCTCCGAAATGCCGGTGTATTTTACAGCCTGTTTTTTCATCCTTTCTGTGTATAGAATCAACTTATCCGGCAAAAGCTGTATTGCCCCTTTCGATGTTAAGTTGTCCCACGAGCGTACCATGCCGATGATCGAAATACCCAAACGCTTGCATGCCCGCAAAAACACGCGGTCTATTCCAAACGCCACATCTGGCGCGAGCAATAAATCAGGTTTATATTTATCGACAAGCTTCAAAACTCCTTCGTCCACCGGCACAAAACGATCAAGCCAACGCACCATTTTGCGGGGAAAGAGAAAAGGGCCAAAAACAAAATTCACTGCGCGCTGTAAAAAGAATTTTGTAAAATTGCCGTATTTTAAATACCGCTCGCGCTGGCGAAACCAAATAGTCCGCGTGCGAAGCAAGTTGAAAGCAAAGCTTGAGAGCGCTTCTCCAAACCAATTTTCTCCGATACCATCCAACACTTCAAACACCACGTTCGGCGCCTGAAACCGCTTCTGATAAAACTCCAGTTTCGACGATGGAATCACCACCACGAGCCTTATTCGCGGATCGCTCACCAGCTCCCGATAAATATCCGTCGGAAAAAAATTCTTAGACACAAACCCGTTATAAATGGGAATAAGGATGGTTTTCATAATTTTTTAACATCTTCTACATCCACATGGTGTGTTTGTTTGCAGTTGTATTCATCACTCCTTTCAAAATCACTTCCCCTCGACATACCATTCCCCAACCACCACTCCATCAACCCACCCGCTTACCAAGTGCTCCAGCGCATCGCGCGGCGAACCCACAATCGGAAGGCCGTGGCGATTAAATGATGTATTGAGCAAAAGCCCAATGCCGGTTTTCGCTTTAAACTCTTTTAATATATCATAAAACCACGGATTCCATTCTTTGGATACCGTCTGCGGCCGCATCGTGCCATCCACATGCACAACTGCCGGAACTTCCTTTTTTGCAAAATCATTTGCGGGAACTGCAAATGTCATATAACGATATTCGCCGCCGCCCTCCCAAAAACGATGCGCCTCTTCTTCCATGAGTGAAGGCGCAAACGGAACAAAAGGCTCTCTGCCTTTTAAAATTTTATTGATCCGGTCCTTCACGGCGTTATTTCGCGGATCGGCCAACACCGAGCGATTACCAAGAGCGCGAGGCCCCATTTCAAGCCGCCCATGAAACGTGCCGATTACTTTTCCTTGAATCAATTTCTCCGTAATGAGCATAGGTGTCGCATCTTGCACTGAAAACTCTCCAGTAGAAACAACGGCATCAATATCTTTTTTTATTTCATCATCCGAAAATTCGTGCCCCAAATATGGATTGCCAAATTTCACCCGCCCTTTCAATGCGTCCATTTGATAGAGCGCTTCCATAGCGGCGCCAGCGGCAAGACCGGAATCTCCCGAATCTGGAAACACGAAAAAATTATCCGGCTTTAATTCATCGCGAATGCGCGCATTGCCTTTTACATTCAGCATTACACCGCCCGCCGCCGCGATATTTTTAGAGGCAGTAAGGCGCGTCGCGTCACGGACATAGTCCGCCATATTTTTCTCGCAATGTTCTTGCGCATAATAGCTGAAGTCTTCCCGCGTCATCGTATCCAAATATTTTTTAAATTCATCAGCTTGGGCAATAGATATTAAAGGATTGGGAAGCGCTTTTTCCGGATACACTTTGTTGAAATCACGCAGATTCCAATGAATGTTCGAGCGCATGACTCCGTCTTCCACCCGCACGATATCGCGAAAAGGATTTTCTCCGTGAGGATCGGCAAAAGCCGCCAACCCCATAGTTTTGTATTCTCCGTCCACAGGCACAAATCCCAGCGCTTCGGTAACCGCCTGATAAAAATGCCCCAAACTATCTTTTGCGGCGGAGCTCCGCAAAAGCTCCATAGTTCCATCGGCAGAACCTTTATATATGGTTCCGCAAAGCCCGTCGCCCACGCCATCGAGCGTAACCACACACGCCTCGGAAAACCCCGAAAGCCGAAAAGCCGAAGCCGCATGAGCGCGGTGATGGGCGATATAAAAAAAAGGCACATCGCCCCGCATAAGACCGATTTCTTTCAAATAATCTTGAAAACGAAGCCAGTGCCTTTCAGGGAAAGGATTTTCCGTTTTCTTTTTGTGGTCATTACTTTCGCCGTATACAATACGCTTTGCCCACGCGCGCGTCGCGCTCGGCGATACAGCCGGTTCAACGCTTTCCTTCCCCGCGGCATCAATTGAAAAAGTTTTTTTATGTTCCGGATACAGCACGCGCCGCGTGGTAAACGCCACTGCAGAAATTTCCGCCGGGGAAACCCCCGCGGTTTTCAAAACCGTTTCCAACGCTTGACGCGGAAATCCGCAATGATGTTTTATCCGCGAAATTCTTTCCTCCGCAACCGCCGCCACAACCCCATCCGAAGAACACAAGGCCACTGAAGCATCATGCTTAACGTGAATTCCAAGAACCATCGGCGCTTTTTTTGGTAATACCATAATAGTACTTTAACTGTTTACGAGATGGTCTGTATACCCCATGCTTACTAATTTATCATATGCGTCCCACACATCTGAAGGAATATCTTGTACAATTTGAAAACCTTTTTTGGGATATATTTTTATTCTTTGCAAATCCCCAACCATGATATTAATTATCAAGTCGATTGGAAGTTTCTCTGTGGGGTACTGTTCAAATGAAATTTGCGGCGAGGTGACAACAAAATTTTTCTCCGGCCATACTTTTTTAAAAGTAGCATACGCCCGCCGCTCCATATATGGTTTTTGTACCAAAATTATTTTTTGCGGGTCGAGACCGTGCGACACAAGCAATTCTTTAACAAATTGAATATTCTCTCCCGTATTTGTAGATTTATTTTCGACTAAAATTTTATCTTCAGGTACACCCATTTCTAAAGCGCGTTTCTTAAACATATCCGCTTCCGCGTCTTTCCACTCTTCCGGCGTTAGCCAGCCTCTTCCTCCGGAGAAAATAATAAATAGCGCCCAGTTTTTCAAAAAAAGTTCTGCGGCTCGCTCCGCAACCCTAACATCATTGCTCCCCAACGCCAAAATGCAATCCGCTTGTTCAAGCGGCTGATGCATGTGGTGATAATTCCAGATTTTCTCGGCCAGTTTATAAACTTCGTTGTCCACGATAACAGTGTTACAAAGGCGACATTGAAAAAACTATGAGACCATTACTAAACTCTTTTTTCTCAGCGAGATCGCAGTTCGCGCGGGAAACTTGAATAATGAGGAAAGACTATTAGGATAATAATCTGATGAAGGCGGATGTTTTGGGGCCGACGCTTTGCCGTGCTGTCGAGTGCGAAATTATGCCGGTCATAAGCAGAAAAAGGAGTTTTGTAATGGTCTCTATATCCACTTCTGATTATCAAGAGTCCATTGTATCGTGTGCTTGAGCGATTCTTCAAAGGTCATCGGCATATGCCAGCCAAGCGTTGCAAGTTTTGATCCGTCCAAAGCATACCGAAGATCATGCCCCGGGCGCGACGAATGAAAATCAACCAATTCATATTCCAAAGGCTTCCCCACAACCCGCGCAATGGACTGCGCCATCGAAAGATTGTCCACTTCCCGTTCACCCGCGATGTTGTATTTCTCGCGCTGTTTTGCATGGGCAAGTAAAAACAAAAGCGCTGAAGAAACATTTTGCGCATGAATCCATGATCTCCTCCCTGCCTGTGTTTTTGTTGGATCGGCATGAATCGTTACTTTCTCTCTCGCTAGCAAACTTTTGATAACTTTGGGGATAAATTTTTCTCGATATTGGCGATCGCCAAAAATATTCATGGTGTGCGTAATGAAAAGCGGAAGTTTATAGGTATTTGCATAGGACAACGCAAGCTCTTCACCCCCCGCTTTCGTTGCGGAATACGGATTCGCTGAATTATAGCGATCCCACTCTTTATAGGAAACGCCTTCCTCTGCCGGCCCAAATATCTCGTCCGTGCTGAAATAGACAAACCAAGTAAGATGAGGAAGAGACCGCGCAAAATTTAGCATATGCATGGTTCCAACCACATTGGACATAACAAACGGCTCCGGGTTTTCAATACTGCGATCAACATGCGTTTCCGCTCCCATGTGGACAATATAATCCACCTCGCCGACTTCATGGCGCACGCCCTCGCTCAGCGATTGAGAAAAATCGCATCCCAAAACCAAAACACGTTTGTTGTCGAGCGCCGCAATATCGCGAAGCCGATCCAGCCCGTGCGACGCATAGGTCAATTTATCGATAATCACCACGTCCCAATCGGTATTTTTCAGGACATAATCCACAAAGTGATGCCCCATAAACCCACATCCGCCGGTGATAAGAATTCTTTTCATAACTTTTTATTTTTAATTATGAGGCATGACCTCATAAATGAGAAAACTCCATAATAAACATATAACAAGCGAAAAGAGCTTTACGTTTCGACCATGCTGTCTTTAAGAAACTGTCTGAAAAGTACTCTTTCGGTAAAAACAAACCGTCTTTTCGATAAAAATCATTAGACCTACTGCGTAAAGATTTTCGTAACGAAATTTCTTAATTTAGAGACAAAATCGTTGAATAAATTTCGAGGCCTATCGGGCTTAGATAAGTCAAGAAATTTTGAAGCGATTTTGGCCTAAATTAAGAAATTGCAGTAGAAGTATCTTTACGCAGTAGGTCTATTGATTTTAACTTCGAAAGGTACTTTTTCAACAGTTTCTAAGCATATTCTCAACTTCCCTTGCGGCCGCTTCCCCCGCAGGAGTTTCCACGCCGCGTGGCCGGATATAGCGCTTGATGAACTGCTGTCGCTTTTCGCGATGCTCATCCTTACCTTCGAGAATAGCGTGTACCGCCGCAGGAAATTTCTCGGTGTTGCGCACAAGCTTAAGTACGTCCGCCTCTAGCAATTGCCGGAAGTGCTTCGTTTGCTCCTGCGTCTTGCCATACTCGCCCGTCAAGATTCCTATGGCGGGTTTTCCCATAACCATGGCGTCAATAATGCCCGTAGTATTGGCGCCCACCACCGCCGCCGAAGAAAAATATAAAGTATCAAAAAATAACTGCAATGCCTGCGTGGTGTCCGGCAAATCCCCGTCTTTCGGCACAATGACGACATTCCTTCTCTTTATTTTTTCATATATTTTCGCATTGGCAGGGTGTGGCCGTACGATCATTTGCGTACGCTGAAGCAGTTCGTCAGAACAATTGTCCAGCGCATCGCGTAATTTCTCGACAAGCCATGTTTCATCCTCCGCCATATTGCTTGAGGAGCCGAGATATACAATGATTGCATCTTCCGGCCGCAATCCGTGCCGTTGGCAAAATTCCTCGCGAGAAATAGATGGCTCCATACCGGAAAACCACTCATCAAACATGGGTGCACCGATAATCCGTATCCGCTCCCGCGGAAAGTCTTGATGCTCAACCGCCTCTTCTTTCTGCACATCGTTCCAGACAAAAAGCATATCAGGAAATACATGAATCAAACCTTTGGTTGTAAGGTTATCCCATGAAGCCACAGGCACCGCCGAAGGAATGCCCAGAGCCTTCGCGGCTTTCAAGTATTCCAATTCGGAGGATGCAAAACGCAAATCCACAGGAGAAGCAAGAAAAAAATCCGGCGCAAAACGCCTCACTGCGGCAATAATATTTTTATCGGAAGGAGCGATACGCTCCGCCATTTTAAGCATTGCTCCAAAAAAGGCGGTCTTCAAAAAATTCCCCGCATAAGGAATACGCAGGAATGCGCGGAAAAAATTCGGCAAATACGCTTCGTAGCGATCTTTGTAATAATCGGATTGTCGTCCCTGACGCACCCGCAAATAGCGCCGGTAACTTAAAATTTCCCTCGTATAAAAAAGCAGAGTGCTCCACCGATCAGTTCTCCTCAAAGAAAATTCATAGGAAAACTGCGGAAACTTTTTTTTGTATTCGCGCACTGCACCAAGCCCGCCTTCATGCTTGCTCCAGCGCGGATCAAAAAGCGCATGCACAGTATGCCCGCGACCGCAAAGCGCGGCAACAATGCTTTTTACATGATGAAAATTATTGGTTGAGCGGACGGCAAATAAAATTTTTAAACTGCTCATAAGGGAATATGATATTTTCGCTTAGCGCGGAATAAAAATTCATATATCCGCGGAAAAAATTCATGCAAGACAAACCCGCGATTATTCCATAAAAACAAAGGAATTTCCGTGGGCAGAATTGTTATCTTTTGCAAAAAAGAAGCGTTCGGAGAAGTGACAAGGCGACCGATCATGGCAGTAATCGTGCGTGAACGGCGATACCGGCTCCTCATTGCCTTGCCGAAGGCATCTTTTTGAAACCGCTCCAAAATCTTTTTTCTCTTCACCGTCTTATGCCACAATACATCGGGGGTTCCGTATATTCTTGCCGCAAGCGCCGCTTCCGACATAAATACCCTATCAGGAGCCACGCATTTTGGAAACGGCCGGGAAAAAAGCCGCGCCAAAAATTTTCTCTCAAAAAGCCCGTAAAGTATATAATGAAACGGCGTATCCCAGCGCATCATATTGCGCAACATGGCGCGCTCATTCCATGCAGTAATGTCATAATCGCCCGCAAAAACGACAGTTCCAGCAATAGTCCCCTCCATATCTATGCGTTCAAACGAACTCATGGCAATGCGATAGACCGGATGCTCCTCCAAAGCAAGCACCAGTGTTTCAATAAACTTCTGCTCCCACCAGTCATCATCCGCCGCCCACATAAAATATTCGCCTCGCGCCTCAAACACCACACTGCGGAAATTCGCTCCCGCACCTCCCTGCTTTTCGCGGCGCACAACACGCACACGCGGATCTTTTTTGGCATATTCTGCGGCTATAGCAGGAGTCTCATCGCTTGAAGCATCATCGGCAATGATCAATTCAAAATTAAGGTATGTTTGCGCAAGAAGCGAATCAAGCGCTCGCTTCATATAGCGGGCACCATTGTAAACCGGCAGTCCTATGCTTACCAATTTTTGCGTATTTTCCATTTTATAATTTTACCTAGTTGAGCTTTAACAACGGCCACATTTGATCCTTCTGGGATACAAAAATATTATTATCCGGCCATTCGATCCCGATCGAGGGATCATCCCACCGTACTCCCCGTTCAAGTTCTTTAGAATAAGATTCGGAAGCCAAATACTCCACCATCGTATCACCTGCAAGCACTTGAAACCCATGTGCACACCCGCGAGGAATGTAAAGCATGGAGTGATTTTCGGGACTCAATTCAGCGCCAAACCATTTTCCGAAACTTGGAGAATCCGGCCGCAAGTCTGCGACCACATCAAAAACTCTTCCTCTCGTGCACCATATGAGCTTTTGCTCCTCCTTAGGCGCCAGCTGAAAATGCAAACCGCGGATAATTCCTTTCTTTTTATTGAGCATCTGGCTCGCCCGCACCGAAACAAAATCAATGCCTTGCTGTAAAAATTCTTCACGGGAAAAAATATATGCAAAATATCCACGTTCATCCTCGCGCGGATCCTGCGTAATATAATATGCGCCCTCACATGCGGTTTTTTGAAAAATCATGTCTAAAAAAGTTCAAAATGAAAATTTTTGGTATTCTTTTCACTCATAAAATTTATACAATACGTCCCGATTTATCGGGACACAACAATTTTTCATTTTGCCTAGCCTATTCGCATTAGACCGTCTGCGGCAGTCAGACCAGGTCACAGACGGCTTAAGGATATTTACATTTTATTAGCTAAATCCTCCATCCCAAATATATTCTTTTTCTTTTACTTTGAATGAAGAAGTTTTTTCTACGCCCTTTTTCATCCTCAAAAGCACTCCCGCGCACTTCCAATAGAGCTTAGCCGGCCAATACAAAAAAGGATGTTCCTTGAGAAATTTATTTATGCGGAATTTATAATACCACATGCGCGGAACGGAACGCTTCATCACCGTATAAATAAGATTCCGGCTCTTTTTATGCCACCGCTCATACGCTTCAGGAGACATCGGAGACTGAATATGGTGATACATCTTCACTCTGCAAAACTTTACATTGGCGCCGTTTTTAATAAATGCCAGCACATACTCCATATCACCCTCCCATGTTGACATAAGCCCGCCCAACGCATGTGATTTGCGCCGCACAAAATGTCCAAAAGAAGACGCCGCGCGATAGCGAAAAACATCAGTAATATCTTTTCCATAATTTACCCCTGGAGGAAGATAAGAAGTAACAATCTTTCCCGCCTTAGCAGTGTTCTCCCCTGAAAGATATGCGGCAGTATCTGTGCCATATATTTCTTTTGTTCCGCCGCATACCAGCATATCCACCTCCGGATGCTGTTCCATTACCTCCGCCGCCTTTTCCATCGCGTCGCGATAATAGATATCGTCGTCCAAAAGCAGTTTGATATATTTCCCGCTCGAGAGCAGGATTCCTTTATTGCACGCCTCGTTCGCACAACGGTCTTTCTCGGAAATGAAAATATCCACAATATCCGCGTATTTTTGCACCACTTTTTTTGTGCCGTCTTCCGACGCGCCGTCAACGACAATCAATTCATCTTGCGGCCCCACAAGTTCCCTTGCACGCGTTAAAAAATCATCCAGAATGGCGGCGCGGTTTTTGGTAATTACGATATATGAAATCCTTTTGGTAGAATGCGCATCAAAGGAAGTGTTTGGAAATATTTTTTTTTGTGTATTAATTTCTGACATTGCAAAATTTAAAAATCAAAATTAAAAATGATGCTTCGGGCGTCATCCCGGCGGAAGCTGGGATCCAAGTTCTCTGGATCCCGCATCTAGTGCGGGATGACACCGCTGTGTCATTTTTCATTTTGTATTAGATTTCATGCATATCTTCTTCCATTTGAAAAATAACCTTGCTCCCTTCCTGTTCAAACTTAAACGGCACATGAGGCAATGCGACTACCGCTTTTATTTTCTCATGCATTTCCGGCAATGCGAAAATAAGCATGAATCCTCCGCCTCCCGCTCCCAAAAGTTTCCCTCCCAAGGCGCCCTCACTGCGCGCGCGGGCGTAGATGTCATCGATAAACGAATTGGTGATTTTTGTGCTCAGAGTGCGCTTTAATTGCCACGATTCGTGAAGCAGGGCGCCAAAATCGGCAAATCGCGCGGGACTCGTGGTCAATATTTTTTCCGCCTCATCCACCATCTCGAGCATTCTCCACAATTCTGCGCTTTTGTCGTGCGTATTTTTAATCTGCTCAATCGCTATATCCGAAGCGTTGCGCGCTTGCCCCGTATTAAACAAAATCAAATGCGCTTCGAGTGCGCGTATAGCGGAGGTTTCAAGAGGAAGCGGCGTAACATGAATTTTTTTATCTCCCCCGAATTCAATTTTGTTAATCCCTCCAAATGCCGTTGCGGTCTGATCCTGCGAGCCGACATTTTCTTTGATGCAGTTTTGCTCCACATGAATAGCGTCAGTAGCAAGCTGGTATTTTGTAACCTCCCTTTTCTGCAGTGCATAGAGCGCATGCAAAAAACCAACCGTAAACGCGGAGCTCGAGCCAAGCCCTGAACGCCCCGGCACGTCGGTATTGTGCTGAAGTTCGATCCCTTTGCCAAGGTTTACATACGATAAACACTCCCGCGCCGAAGGATGCCTGATTTCGTGAATATGCTGAGTTTCCTCCTGCTCACGATAGCGGATGCGATAGTTGAAATTGAAAAATGGTGGCAGATACCTGCACGTTACATAGCAATACTTATTTATGGAAGCGGAAAGCACCGCCCCTCCATTTTTTTCGTACCAAACAGGATAATCCGTTCCGCCTCCGAAAAAAGAAATACGGAACGGCGTTCGTGTGATAATCATATTTTCGACACCAGTTGATTCTTAAAACGGTCCGCGAAATTTATGTTCCCAGCTATTGGGCGCTTCTTTTGGCAAAACGCAAGGCTTCAGCTCAAGTTTTTTTTCAACGCTTCGCACGATAGACAGCGAATCTGGATAAAATACATTTTCGAGCTGGCGTGTCGTAGGACAGGGAGTATGGGGAAAACCAATGCGTACGACCGGCGACTGCAGTTTTTTAAAGCATTTTTCCTGCACCAATGCGGCTACTTCCGCGCTGAACCCGCAAAAAAGCCAATCATAATCGGCAACGATGCAATGGCCTGTTTTCTCCACCGATTGAAGAATAATTTTTTCGTCCAAGGGATAAATTGTCCGCGGATCAATAATTTCCACTTGTATACCGTGCGCCGCTTCCAGAATTTCCGCCGCTTTAAACGCCTCCACATTCATCCATGAGGTGGCGACAATGGTGATATCTTTTCCCTTGCGGAATATTTTCCCTTTTCCCAATGGCACTTCGTAGGGCTCCGCAGGAACTTCGCCTTCAACCCAATAGAGCTGGCGATGTTCTAAAACAATCACCGGATTTTCGTCGCGGATAGCCGCAATTAAAATCCCTTTGATGTCATAAGGAGTTACCGGCATCACCACCTTCAAACCGGGAATATGGGCAAAGATCGATTGCATGCTTTTGCTATGCTGGAATCCTTGTCCCCATCCGCGCCCGATAATAGACCGTATAACCAACGGCACTTTCAGTTTTCCTCCCGATCCGTAATGATACGAGGAAACCATATTGCCGAGCTGATTCATGGCAAGGAGCAAAAAATCACTGCGTATATGGATATTGACCGGACGCAATCCGGCAATCGCCGCACCGAGTCCGACGCCCATAAGCGCCTCTTCGGAAAGCGGCGTGCTAAACATCCGTTCACTGCCGAATTGCTCCAAAATCCCAAACGTACTACCCGAAGTCCGCTTGTGATCCGCAACATCAAGTCCATATAAAAACACAGAAGAATCGCGCTCCATTTCTTGCTGCAGCGCTTCACCAATGGCGGTGCTGTAGGAAATAATTCTATTTTTCTTCATCATGTGGAAATTAGATCTGCTGATTAAAGATTTTCGTTACGATCCCGACATATCGGGACAGAATTTCGAGACAAAATCGCTTAACAAATTTTGCGGTCTAAAACCTGACCTGCTCCGTACCGTTCGGTATGAACGGTCTGGGACGTTTCGGCCGTTTAAGGCCTATCTGTAAGGTAAGCCAAAAAGTTTTGAAGTGATTTTGGAGCGAATTGAAATTGCAGCAGAATTACCTTTACGCAGTAGGTCAATTAAATAAAATATACTAGCGCGCTTCGTAAAATACATTGGTAAAAAGTTCTTTTTGATCAGGAAATTTGGCTTTCTTGGCACGCTCAATACTCTCCGCAATCTGTTTATCAGTCACCCCTTCTTCTTTTTTTATCGCATCCTCCGTTATGCCCAGTCCAAGCAATCGCTTGCGTTGCAAGAGCACAGGATCACGTTTTTGCCATTGTATAAATTCTTTCTGCGAACGGTATCCCTGGTCAAAATCTTCATTTACTCCCACATGCTCCAGATAGCGATAATAATGCAACCGCAAAAAAGCCGGCTTTTCCTGCTCGGCATAACCCCGCATTGCTTTTTTAGTGATCGCGGAAATTTCTTCTACGTCAGTAGTGCGCGATTCAAACACATTACCGGTAAATTGTTTTAAAACATTCACGATAGACCGATATCCGTGGCGTTCTTCACCCGAAGTATGGACCGCGAGACGATTGTCTTCGCAAATAAATAAAATAGGCAGTTTCATGAGACACGCGATATTCCAGCTTTCCCAAAAAACTCCCTCATCAATCGCACCGTCTCCAAAAAATACCGCCGCCATATTTTTAGTTTTTTTCCGTTTGCATGCAAGCGCCACGCCTACCGCAACAGGAATAGTGCTTGCCACAATTGCCGATGCGCCCAAAAACCCATGCTCTGGAGAAGAAAGATGCATGGAGCCCGCCTTGCCGCGTGCAATGCCGGAAACTTTGCCGTAAAGCTCCGCAAAATAGTCATCCGTTTCTTCGGTTTTTGCAAGATACGTGGCGTGGCTTCGATAGGTGCAAAACACCTGTCCACGCTCCCCCAGTGCATGGCACACGCCCGCCGCAATCGCTTCAGCGCCGATAGACATATGCATCGGCATTTTCATTTCATTTTCTCCGTAATGCGCGCGAATCGCATTTTCAGCTGTACGAATAAGATACAACTGGCGATATAACTTACGGCTTGTTTCTTTTGTGACGGCGTGCTTAACCATAGTAATAACCTTACCCCAATCATTAATTTATACAATCCTTGACATTTGTTATTTTATGAGTTCTTTTATCTATTCTCTCCCTGCTTAGCGGTTTCTAAGTAACTCACCAGCTAAGTCCTCCATCCCACGATTCGACCACATTTTTTGGAACAGTTTTCCAGATAAAAGAATGCAATGATCCGAACCATGATTGATGTTCTTTCAGAAATCTCCACATACAATAACGCAAATAAAAGCGGTACGAACAATACTCCCGTACAACTCGCCGGTCAGCTCCAGATCCTTCTCTTTTTACCGAAACGCCATGTTGATAAATAATATGGTGATACAAACGCACACGGCAAAATTTTACTATTCCGCCTTTTTTAATAAAAGCCGCGACACATGCAAGATCGGTTAAATGCGTAAGATATTGCTCACACGGCATCAATTGGCCCATGCGGGCAAATGATTTGCGGCGGGTAAAAAGCCCCAATCCGGCGCCCGCTTTATAGCGAAACGCATCTTCCGGATGTTTGCCATAGGGAATTCCTGATGGAATATATTTACTACCCATCTTGCGGCCGTCTTTTTCTTTGGTACCGCCGCATACGAGAAGATCAATCTCCGGATTTTCATCCATAACCTTCACCACATGATCAATACCTTCTTTGAAAAATTTATCATCATCAGTGAGGAGCTGCGTATATCTTCCGCGCGCAAAAACAATACCTTTATTAATAGCATTGGGTCCCGATTCATCCGGTTCGGAAATAAATATATCAATCACATCTTTATAGCGCTCCGCCACATCCCTTGTGCTATCCGTCGAACCACCATCCACTACGATAATTTCATCATCCGGCCCTTTGAGAGAGCGATACCGCTCTAATGCGCTCGCGAGATATTCGGCGCGATTTTTAGTGGGAAACACAAAAGAAACACGCTTCTCACAAAGCGACTCAAAAGTAGGATCATTGGCTTCCCCTTGTCTTGATTCCATTTAAATACAAGACCTACTGCGCAAAGAATTATCTTTGCGCAGTAGGTCTGCAATTTAAGCCAGTAGCGCACCAATCGGAATCGTGTTCATGAGCGCTTCAAAAGAATCGACAACTTCATCCGCATCTTTGAGTGCCAATCTCGGCATGGTAGAGGTGATTGCAATGCAATACGCACCCGCGCCTTTTGCCGCACTCACCCCCAAGGGCGCATTTTCCACCACTATGCACGATTCCGCGTCAATTCCCAAGCGACGTGCGCCCTCAAGGTAAGCATCGGGAAACGGCTTCCCGCGCGCCGTCTGTTCTCCTGTCACAACCGCATCAAAGTGGGAAAGAAAATATTGTGGAGTCGATTTTTGAATACGATCCAGCCTTCCGCCGCTCACAATCGCCATAGGCACATTTTTCTTGCGAAAAAGCGTAATATACTCTTCCACTCCGGGATATAATGAAAAATGATTATGCGAAAGATAGTATTCTTCTTTTACACGCAAAATCTCCTCCGCATTTGCGCCACCCACACCGGCACGCTCGCACACCGTCTGCGCCATGAGCGCTACAGGCATACCCTCAAGCGCGTAAAATATGTCCGCGGCAACGGCGGCATCAAAACGCCCAAGCGCATAATTCCATGCGGCAAAGTGATCCCGCATGGTATCCGCAAGCACTCCGTCGAAATCGAAAAGTACGCCCCGAAATTTTACTGTATTATTTTTTATCATGCAGGAGATTTAACGCTTCTCTCATCCAATCTCCCATGTAATTATAGTGCGGGCTGGTGACTATATTTCCATCCACCACCGCCGGCGCATCCACATAGGTCGCGCCTGCGTTTTCGATATCGTCTTTAATACTGTAATATCCTGAAATCTTTTTATCTTTTACGATCCGCGCAGAAATCAGAAGTTGGGTGCCGTGGCAGATACAGGCAATCACTTTCCCTTTTTTATGAAATTCAGCAACCGCTTTAATGACTTCCGGCTCTTGGCGCAAATATTCCATACAGCGAGCCCCTCCCGGAAGTATGAGAATATCATAATCACTCGCTTTGATATTTTTAAGATTGCGCGTAGGAACTACTTTAATTCCATTGACGCCGAACACAAGTTCTTTATCTTTCACCGCAACATCTAATTTAAAACCCGCCTCCTGCAGACGGTAGAACGGATAGACATATTCGACATCTTGCACAAATTTACCGGCGATAATAAGCGCTTTTTTCATACAATTTTTACATCATGTTTAATAATTAGTAACTCTACTTCTTCCGGCATGAGCACATCTTCCCATGTTTGCGGTTCCTGCGCATTGAGCGTGTCTCCCGCCTCCGCGGCAAGTTGTCCACTGCTATAATAAAAATTTCCGCGGAGAAGCGATATGATGTCGGCATTCGCTTCCGCTAAAACAGTTTTCAATTCCATCGCATTAGTGCAACGCGCCATCATCAGCGTACAGTCACCAAATTTTCTGCTTCGGTGGTAGCGATCCTCTTCTTGATGAAAATGGTGCAAAGTATCGTCAAGCGGCATATGGTGGGTTTTATCTTCATATCCCTTCCCGCTTCGGCCGTATGCATCGGAAAAACGCACCAGATCTTTTTTATTTACCGGAGTTTCTACTTCCATCACCACAATTCCTTCCGGAGACAAGGCTTCAGTTGAGTGAAATGTGCCTTTTTCAATTACAAACCCCTGCCCGGCGTTTATCTCATGCGCGGTGTTGAGCGAGGTTATGCACGCATTGCCCGCAAGCAATACCAGCCCTGTTTTTTTGTTTGGGTGGCAGTGAAGCGATGTTTTATTGCCGTGCGCAATAGAAAGCAACCAAACAGCCGTTTGATCATTTTGAAAAATAAGGTATTCATGCCCCCATGGTTTTTTTATCACCACCCGGGAATAATCGAACAAATCATTTTCCTGTGTTGCGGGATCTATGGCAAGCAAGGATATGTGCTCTTTATCTTTATCAGAAAATTGGAGTTTTTTGATCATATCCTGTTGATATAAAAGTATAGGGATATTTTAAAAATATCAAGAGAGACGAAACATGAATCTTGAATCCGTGTCATCCACCATAATCTCTTTCACTTTTCTGCAAATTTTCTCTGCAGTAGGTGGAAGATTATCGAGTTGCGGCGCAAACCCCGCCGCACGTTCTTCCAAACCAAACACACGAATGTTTTTCCCGGTCTTCTGCATCAAATCAAATGCAATGCACTTTGCCGCGCCATTTTCAAAATCACCATCAAGCACCAAACCGCCGTGCCGAGAACTTTCGAGCGCACGATTCACGTCGGGTGTTGCCACAAACGGCTTTAGCCATGTGAGATGCACAACATTGCAAGTAATTCCCTCTCCCGCAAGCATATCCACTGCCTTTACTGCTTCGAGTCGCGTGGAGGAAATCGGAAAAAGCGTAAAATCGGCTTCTGAGTGTACAATATTTTCCATTTCATAATCAATCGGAAAACTTCTGCGATGTTCGCTTATGTACATCGGATCATCATGGGCCATAAAAAATTCCCATCCGGCACGCCATTCGTTGGGAGTCATTGGTGCATAAACAAACATGCCGGGCATCCTCGTAAATAAGCTGTGGTGCGACCCCCCGGCAACGGGCCCAATGGCTCCGTCCATCGCAATAGAACGCACAAAAATAGGACAGGGAATTCCCCACATGTCTTTCGATTTTGCCGCATAATTCACAATATGCGCGGCATTAAACCACTGAAATCCTTGATAACGGACAATATAAATAGGCCGGCGTCCGGCAAGCGCCATTCCCACCGCAATACCGCCACCTGCGACATCCGCCATGGAGAGCTCAACCAATCCGTCTTCATCACCCATTTCAGGCACTGTTCCTCCTACCCAACCTACCGCAGTCAAGCATTGTCCCAATGCCAAACCATTGTTTTTAAGAAGATGTTCGCGCGTTATTTGTTTAATTGTTTCTGCTACGTTCATATAAAAAGTTTATATTGTACCGAGTGCCAGTTGCGTTTCCCATGCCCTGTCCATAGAATCCCGCGCATCTTCTTCTATCGACGTTATTTTTTCGTTCATACCCACTTTCTGCAATTCTTCTTTTATCAAAGCAAACCTGTCCCACTCGGGCGGACCATCCACACCTGTACCATTATGCCAGAGATGGCGCACCACATGGATATTCATAAATATCGGCATTGCGCCTCCGAATTTCCGCATATGATGCACAATTAACCACGGATTATCCGTAATTTCGACAGCCTGTATACCGAAAGCGGCCGCAATGTCGGTCATTTTCCAGTTTCTGCGCACCGCAACTTTAGTCAGAATCGAAAGCCCATTATCCATACAAACAAATGCCATAGGAAGTTTTTTGTGCGCAGCATATCCCAAAGCGCCAAGCACATAATCCTCTTCCGCGGATGCATCTCCCATCACCGCAAGAGTCCGTTTATTTTTTGCAAAAGCATAACCGACTGCGATAGGAATTTGCGTTCCCATGAGCCCGTCATGACCAAACATATTAATCGCCGGCGAATGAATAGAGGCCGATCCTCCCATGCCTTTTGCACAACCTGTCGGCCGATGAAGTAATTCATCAATAAGCGCTTCCACACTCCCTCCATAAGCAAGGTAGAGGTCGTGGCACCGGTGCTGTCCAAAAATGGCTGCATCAGGATACACCAGAGAAAGCGCCGCGGCGACAGACTCCTGTCCCACCGATAAGTAAATCGGCATCTTTATAAGCCCTTTATCAAATGCTTTTTTTACATTCAATTCAAAATAACGAATCATGCAGATTCGTTTGAATATCTCCAGTATGTCCTGCTCGCTCAATTCCCGTATTACGTTTTCAATTGCTCCGGTATTTTGAGAACGCATAACTTATGTAAAAATTATCGCAACGGCACACGCTCCCGTTTTGCATTTTTACCGGGAATAAATTCAACTCCTTTATTCAAATAAGTAATTTGCATAATTGGACGCGGGCGGTCTTTGGTAAGGTTGGGGTAAGAGCCATGCACCACGTTTCCGTTAAGAATAAGCATGCCGCCCTTTTTGACATATACCGTAGATTCTTTTCCCTTATGCTTTGCAGGAAGAAGAACTGTATTGCCGGGATTGGTACCCGGCTTTTCTCGAAAACTCGGACGCGGCGTGAAAGGCAAAAGACCTTCTTTGTGCGATCCACTATATAAATAAAGACATCCGTTTTCCTTGTCCGC
This sequence comes from Candidatus Sungiibacteriota bacterium, assembly GCA_016181585.1. Classification (GTDB taxonomy): domain Bacteria; phylum Patescibacteriota; class Minisyncoccia; order Sungbacterales; family HO2-52-23; genus JACOYX01. The sequence goes on from JACOYX010000017.1 coordinate 72,406, forward strand.
ATCCGCGAGTGAAAGATTGATGGTAATAAATGAATCACCCGCCGCTTGCGGATATGAATTATCCTGATGAGGGCTCCATGCTTGGGCGGCATAGGGAGACCCCGGCCACTTAAAAAGCATCTGCGTCATGAGGCCGTCAATTTCTGACCCCTGAAGTTGCTCCAAAATATCCACCACGCGTTTATCTTTCATTACAGCAAAGATGGCATCACGGTCTTTTTTTTCGGGAAGGTCTAGGTGAGGCTGTATGAGGGCGGCATAATTTTTATCCGCATTTTTTAAAAGCACATCCAATATTGCATCACACTCTTCTTGAGAAAAAAGTTTCTCAACCACCAAAAATCCATTATCGCGGTAAAACTGCAATTGGTCGGGATACAAATGCCAGAAGCGTTCAACAGAGACAGGAACGGTAGTTTCCATATCTTTCGATTTTTTTTGTGTCTTTTGCATAAAATAAAAATAAATATGGTTACTAGAACCCATCTCAAAAATCGCTTTCGTAGCGAGACACGATAGTTTTAGGCGAAAACCATGAAGCCCGACGAGGAATAGCAGTAGCTATTTCGAGGAGGGGTGAGTGGTTTGCAGCCAAAACTATCGTGTTGTAGTCGAAATTGGATTTTTGAGATGGGTTCTAATAATCGTAGAAAAAAAAGATTAACTAGTCAATGGATTGACTAAAAAAAGATAATATAGTATGAACAGGCAAGTCCCTACAATACAAGGAGATCTATAGATGGATACTTTAGTAGACGCAAACATGAAAAATTTTGCTGTAGATCTGGCACTAGAAGCGGGAGCACTGGTCAAGGAACTGCAAACCATTTGGCTCGCAAAACGAACACCTAATACACTGCACTCGTGGGTACAAAATGTATTGCGTGATGCGAATATACCGTTTAACACGCCGAATGATCCCATTTGGGTTTTGCCAACCAATTTTAAGACCATCGCAGATGATGCATCAAATTTTTTGATTTGCGACGCATTGCAAAAACGATTCCCGGAGCACTCCATTTATTCCGAAGAAAGCGATTTTTTCGCGAAGACAACTTCGGAATACTGCTGGGTGGTTGATGCGCTTGACGGCACCATTGGATTTTTGTCCGGCATCACGGATCACTTCACTGTATCAATCGGGTTGGTTAAGAACAAAAAACCGGTGATGGGCGTCATCTATGCTCCAAAACGTAACGATCTTTATATTGCATCAGAAGGCCGCGGCTCAACGCATAACGGCCAACCAATATCGGTTTCCGATGTAACAGATATCAACAAAGTGCTCATGGGCGTGGATTCTGGAAAAACAAAACGAACAGTCCATTTGCCTTATCTTGAAAAACTACTTCAAGAAAAAACTGGCATTACCTGCCCTTTTATGACCGCATGCGCCACTGTGCCGCTCTGTATGGTAGCCGATGGCCGTATGCATGCCTATCTTGCCACTTCGCTTGCACCGGAAGACATGGCGGCGGCGGTATGCATAATCCGAGAGGCTGGGGGAAAAGCAACCAATCTGTCCGGTAAAGAATGGACAATAGGCGACCCATCCATTCTTGCCGCAAATCAGGTACTGCATCAAAAATTATGTGAGTTTCTCAATTTATAGAACTAATTGTAAAACCCCGAAATTCCTTTCGGGGTTTTATTATATAACCATATTATGTGACTGTTGCCGAATAGCCTTTGAAACGGGCGGGATACTGATGGATATTTTTCTTTTTTATCTTCACATCCCACACATACCACTATATGGCACTTAAACGCTATCGCGTTTAAGTGCCATATAGACATCACTTCTCCATAACATTTTTCCTATACCACGCGATTGTTTTTTTAATTCCCTCATCAAGCGAAGTTTCCGGCGTCCAACCAAATATTTCCATGGCTTTCGTGGAATCAAGACAAAGTTTCGTTTTGATGGTCGGTTTTGTCGTATCGTAGACAATATCTAATTTTTTTCCTGAATATTTAATCACTTTTGCCACCAAATCGCGTATTGCAATCGATTTTCCAAGACCAGCATTAAAAAGTCCAAACGGAGTTTCCTGTTTTTTTAGAGCAAGATCAACAAAATCCGCCAAATCGCCGACATACAATAAATCCCGTTCCTCGCTTCCATCGCCCCATACCGTCACTTTATATTCGGCTTGCATGACTTTGGCGAGCGTCGCGCCAAAAACATGCGATGTTTGAAGATCATAATTATCATGCGGACCGTATATATTGGAATGGCGAATGACGGTAAATTTCGTCGTACTCACTCGGGAATAAAATTCGCACATTTTTTCCGAATACACCTTCATCCAGCCGCCGCCGAAATAATTTTTTACCATTTCTTTGTTCGCATCAAAATCAGTTTCCTTGAGCGGTGTATCACTCGGCTGATACATCACACTACAGCTGAAAAAAATCACATGCTTTACTTTTGCTTCAAATGCCGCGCGAAAAAGCTGGGTATTCATGATTACATTATCCGCCACAAAGCGATGCGGATTATGAATTACATCGTGCGCTCCTGAAGTGGTGGCTGCTGCCTGAATTATCACGTCCATTCCTTGCACAACACGCTCTGTCTCTTCTTGATTTCTTAAATCAGCGCGTACAAAAGTAATACCGGAAACATCATAAGGCTTTTGATGGTGATACACTCCGAATACTTCAGTGTCAGACTGACTCGCAAAAAATTCGGCCATATTTCGGCCTATAAATCCCGTCGCACCGCATACAAGAATTTTTGTTTTTTCTTTCTCCATATCCTCATCCATCCACATTGAACGTGATTCGTGGGATTCGCGGTAGAGGCTTTTCAACTTTCAGACAATGGGGGACGAAATTTGCTTGATCCCGACGCACTCATTGGGAAATTTCGTTCGACTCTTAGTGAGCGAGCCGCAGGAAGCGAGCGAACGTGTCCGAAAGCTGAAAAACCGAGGGAACCGCGAAATATCTACCTCACAAAAACACTATACCGCTCTTCCAATCCTCCCCCATTATTTTTATACCACTCCATCGTATATTTAATACCCTCCTCCAGAGACACAGAAGGCACAACGCCAATTTCGCGCGCGCGCGAAACATCCATGAGGCGTTTTCTGTCGCCAGTTGGTTTTGACGTATCCCAAAGAACATTAGGGGTTTTATCCATGTTGCTTACAATAATATCCACAACATTTCTAATAGTCCGCTCCTCGCCACTACCCAAATTCACCGGCCGCGTTTCCTTTTGCTCTACCACTTTCATCATGCCCGCCGCAACATCGCGGGCAAAAATAAAATCGCGGATCGGCGAACCGTCGCCCCATACGGAAAAAGGGTTTTCACCGCTCATTGCGCGCGCAATAAGCGCAGGGATCACCATAGCATTTTCCGGATCAAAATTGTCGTAAGGGCCGTAGACATTTGCGGGACGAACGATCGAAATGTTGCGCAGACCATATTCTATCGCATATGCCTCTGCCTGCAATTCTCCCATGCGTTTTGCCCATCCGCCAAATTTATCATGCTCCGAAGGAAACGACCTCCACACATCGTTCTCACGAAAAATTTCTGCCGGAGCGTAAACGCCAATAGTGCTTGTATATAAAAACCAGCCGACACGCGCGACACGCCCAGCTTCCAGCATATTTGTGTTGAAGCGAAGCGTCGGCACCATAAAACTCGCCGGCCGTTCAACAGTCATTTTGGGAGATCCCTTGATGCCCACAAGATTGAAGACAATATCCATCCCGCGGCATGCATTCAGACACGCTTCAAAATTGGTCAAATCGGCGCGCAAAAATTCCGCACGCGGATCGGCGCGCGACGGGTCGTCAAGCGATACCACGCGTACTTGAGCTCCTGCCTCCAAAAGCAACTCCACGAGAGGCTTCCCTATAAGCCCTGTTCCTCCGGTCACCAGCGCTTTTTTATTTGCGAAAAAGCCCTTATCCATAGGATTTATGATATTCCCTTTCTTTTTCCACCGTCAACATCGATCACAGAACCTGTAATAGAGTTATTTAAAGGAGATGCGAGAAAAAGTACCATCATCGCTATATCTTCCAAAGAAACCATCCTTCCAAGCGGCGATTTTTTATTTTCTTCCTCCTCCATCAGACACTCTGCTTCTTCAACAGAAATAGATCCACGCGCCGCGCGATCGGCAATATTACGACCCCACCCTCCCCCCTTCACCGTACTCGGGCAAATCGCGTTTACTAAAATATTGTCGCCCGCAAGAGTATTAGACATATATTTATTTAAATTCAACAATGCGGCTTTTGCGGCCGCATAGTGCGGATTAAAAAATCCCGGCTGATGCGCGGCAAGCGACGATATATTCACCATACGCCCGCAATCAGACAACGCAAGCAAAGGCACAAATGCGCGACAGAAATATACCGCACTCAAAAAATTCAAATCATATGCATTGAGCCAATCATGGTCAGTAAGATCAAAAAAACCGCCAAAACGTTCCACTCCGCCCACATTATTTACTAAAATATCCAGCTTACCAAATTTCTTTTTTACATCAAGCGCCATCGTTTCCACGTTTTCAGATTTTATCGCATCAAGCGCATACGACGCCACTTCCCCGTGTGCATTTTTTTTTATATCCTGCGCCGCCAAAGAAAGTTCTGCGTCGCTGCGCGCGGTAATAATAACACTGGCGCCTTCCGCCGCAAATGCTTCCGCTATGGCTTTGCCGATACCTTTGCTCCCTCCCGTAATAAGGGCTGTGCGATTATTAAGAATAAAGTTCATTATATATTCGAAAACGTATTACGCCGAATGACACGATACCCCTTGATCAACTCGCTAATCCCCGCCGTAAGCGAAGTCTCCGGCATAAATCCGGCACTCTCTATTTTTTCGTTCGAGACGATATAATTTCGCTTATCCGGATCCTCTCCCACTGCGGCTTCCACAAAATAAAAGTCTTTTACTTGTTTTTTTATTTCTTCGCAAAGTTCCCGCTTAGATAAATTCGCATCGCTCAAACCCAAGTTATATACTTCATTTTTCATGTTATCAAAATTTTCTATTGCATAGATAAACGCCCGCGCCACATCGCGGACATGGATATAGTTCCGTTTGAAATCGGCCTCAAAAAGCACCACAAAGCGATCGGTAACCGCGCGATACACAAAATCATTTACCAAGAGATCAAGCCGCATTCGCGGACTCACGCCGAATACTGTGGCAAGTCGAAACACAATGCTATTTCCGGATTTACGCACCGCTTTTTCCGCCTCGGTTTTTGTTCTGCCATAAAGCGAAATAGGTTTTAAAGGAGATTTTTCCGTGCAAAATGCGTCTTTTTTCCCCACACCGTAACCCGAATTCGTATTCGGATAAATCATTTTTTGATCCGATCGCTTGAGCGACGCGATCATCTTTACCGCATCTTCGTTAATAGACTTTGCTTCGTCAGGAAACTTATCGCACAAAGGAGCTCCAACGAGTGCTGCAAGCGGAATGATAACATCCGCATCTTTTATATGATGCTTGATAAGTTCTTTGTTTCGCGCATCTCCGCGCACAATTTCTAAATTAGGATTATTACAACAATCGAGAAGCGAATTTTGGTTATATAAAAAATTGTCGATCACCGTCACCGAATAACCCTTTTCTAAAAGGGCAGGAACAAGTATTGATCCGATGTATCCGGCGCCTCCGGTGATTAAAATGCGAGAATTATGAATCATGAATCAAGGAAAAAATTACCATGCCATTAATACTTAATTCTTGCTCCTTAATACTCTATACTATTCACTACACTAGCGATAAACCCTACATCTTCCTCTTTGAGAGTTTCATTATTCGGCAGAAAAAAACCGCACGAATGTACCCTATCCGAAACCGGATGGCTGAATTTTCCGTATTTTTCAAACCAAAAAGGATGAAGGCCTAAGTTTCCCGCAGAAAAAAGACGTGTCTCAATGCCGTTTTTATCAAGCGCATCAACTATTTTTTTACGATGTTTTGAATCCCTTGCAAGCGCCCCAAACGAAATACTACACGGAAACGCTTTGTCACTCCATTTTTGAAACGAAACTGTTTTAAGATTTTCGGCATACACCAAATGATTCCGGTTGCGGATTGCCGCAATGCTATCCGCCTTTTTCATCATGCGAAGCCCGAGAAATGCGTTGAGATCAGTGGAACGTAAGTTATATCCTGGCAAGAAAAAGGTAAATGGCTTGTGAAAATCCTCTATTGCATACTTCTTCATAAATTTCGCTCGGGTTTTTTCATCCAAATCTTTTCCCCATCCGTGGCTACGGAGCATGAGCATCGTGTCATACAAATCTTTGCTGTTTGTGTTTACCATACCGCCTTCTATCGTAGAGAGCTGATGGCCGAAGTAAAAAGAAAAAGAACCCATCTCGCCAAATGCTCCTACCTTTTTATCGGCATAGGAAGCGCCAAGCGCGGCGCATGCGTCTTCAAGCAATGTGAAGCCGTATTTCTTTTTGAGCCGCATAATTGCTTTCATATCGCTCGGCACCCCCAAAACCTGCACCAAAACTACGAGCGAAGGATTGTGTTTTTTTAAAAGTTTTTCGAGATCTACAAGATCAAGTCCAAAATTATTGCTGTCCGCTCCGCACATAATCGGTTTGAATCCTAACTGCATAAAAGGACTTATGGTCGTCACCCATCCTACACTCGGCACAATAACTTTATTATTTTTTAATTTTCCGCTCAATAGTGCCGCGTGCGCCATGAGTAAATTTGCCGAGGAACCGGAGTTGCAAAAGACAGCATGTTTTGTGCCAATCCATGATGCCCATGCTTTTTCAAATTCGAGAGTCAAACCGCCCTTGGTAAGCTGATGCCCGCGATTCACCCACTCGGCAAGCGCCGCGAGGTCATCGGAATCAATAATATTTTCTGCAAGCTTGAATTTTAGTGAAGAGTATGTTGACATAATTATTTAACAATGATAGCGTGGCACACAGAACTTTGCAAGAAAGAGCAGAAAAATGGCCGAAAAAATAACGGTGCATAATATGGCAAGCGTTGGAATTATTTTTAGGGAATCTGATCCAGGAACAATTTTTATCGATATAAAGGACGGCGGATATCCCATCAAAGCGTTTTGTTGGATGATGTGTCCAATCGGAGGAAACTGGATCGGAGAGAGTGCACGGTACGATCGGAATCCACGCCACACATTTTCCCGTGAACTCGTGGAAGAATTGCTTCTTGAGAAACAAGAGACATCCCTCGAGGAAGCAAAATTGCTCGGACTGAATCCCGATCAGGATTCATATACTATTGCTAAAAAGGTAGCCCCGACTTCTGATGACACTAAAAAGCTTGTCCACCTCAAAAGTACGCTTATAAGTGCCGCAACACCCTTCGGAGATTTTTTGGTTAATATTCCAAAATCCGTACTCGACCATGGCGTTCCGGACAATACACGCCCCGGATACTCCTCCTTATTTACTTATTGGCTCGTGCCGGTTAAGGAGCAAGAGTGGTCAACTCTAGTCGAACTGCATAAAAAATTTGGCAATCTTTCCGTCGAGTCTGTGGCGGTTATCACATCTCTCGATGAAATAATAAGCACTCAAAGATATACCTGCTGTGGACACGACCGCATCATGCAAAAATTTTTCATGGATATGGGGTGCGCTCTCGCATCGGAGTACCCACTCCTTGACGGCATTTCCTGTGAATACATGGATATGCCGCTTGATTCTTATAAAGAATACATAGGGCGCTATGATATCCTACGCCATCCATTCAAAAAGTGACCCCTAAAAAGGTCACTTTTATCTTTCTAACCCGCGCCGGCAATGCTCCAGCAAAAATTCCACGCTGTCTTCAAAACTATATTTCGGCTTCCATCCCGTTGTTTTTGCAAATTTTGAGGTATCGGGAATTTGGAGTGTTACATCCGTCGGACGCAGAAGTTTTGGATCAACACGCGAAGGGATTTTTACCTTCGCTTTTTTCTTGAGCAGATCCAAAAACTCTCCCACCGTAATAACGGTATTGCCACCTATATTATACGCCTCGCCAAAAGCGCATTTTTCCGCCGCTATCCAATACGATTCCATGGCATCGCGCACATCGATCAGTGTTCGCGTAGAAGCCAAATTGCCATGCAAAAGCTCTTTTTGCAGTCCCGCCTCAATCCGCGCCACCTGCCGAGCGAAAGCAGTGGCAAATAAATCTGCTCTGCGCGGATTCAAATACGCAAACATCCGCGTGCGAATTATTTTTGTTCCAAAATTTTTAAAATAAGTATATCCCAATAAATCCTGCGCCACTTTTGAAACGGCATACGGGCTTGAAGGATTGATCGGACAATCTTCGGTTATCGGCACATATTTTGGATCAACCTGCCCGTATACTTCAGAAGTAGAGCAAATCTGTACCACCGGATCAATATCCGATAAACGCACCGCCTCCAGGAGATTTGCCGTACCCATAACATTATTTTGCACCACCGCAAGCGGCGTATCAAAGGAAGCGCGTACATTAGCATGCGCCGCCAAATGAAAAATGACATCCGGCTTCACCAACTTCATTACCCGCGTTACCGAACTCAAGTCATTTAAATCGCACTCGTGCACCACAACTTTGGCACCGGCTTTTTTCAGATTTTCATTCGCACTGGTCGAATGCCACCGCGAAATTCCGTGCACGCTAACTTTTGGGTGGTGCTCGATAATATAATCAGCGAGATAACTGCCGCCGGAGCCCGTAATGCCTGTGATAAGCGCTGTGCGAAATTTTCTTTTACTATTTTCTGACTTTTGTTTAGGCATAATCAGTAAAATTTTTCTTAATTTTTTTCAAAAAATAAAATGGCAACGCTGGCGGCCGAGAATCAAGCGCATACCGCACCGGCTCCGCAAGTCTCATTGCGCTAATTTCTTTTTTAGCGTCTTCCGTCAATTTATACCGCACGGGCCACGGAGATGCCGGCGAGCGATATCCCGCAGTAAACATGAGCCGCATATTTTTAGTGGCATATCCCCCTTTATGGATTCCTGCCGTATCGCAAAAAATGATAGTGCCCGCTTTTCCTGTCGCCATGAACATTTCTTTTTGCGGTATCCCCCGCAAAACCTCCGCTTCAGGCGGATACGAACCTCGTGGCGGATTCTGTGGAAAAAGATGCCCGAATCTCCCTCCCCATTGCGATCCGCGAACATAAAAAAATGGCCCCGCCGTTTCGTCCACATCGTTTAAGTATAAAAAAATCTTGCACATATTGCGATCCTCAGGATCGCGGTGCCAGCGCTGTGATTGCACCGCCGCACTCCCATCGTTCACCGGCACCGTGGCATTGAGAGTAAAATAATAAAGTTTTGCATAAAGCGAAAGGTAGGAATTAACAATACCCTGCACGCGCTCTTCCGTAGCAAGCCGCATAAAAGGATCGCTTGCCGTAAAAACCGGCACCGCATCCCACAACTGGCGCAAAAATTGCTTAGCGGTTTTTGCTTCCGCCGACACCATGCGCTTCTCCGTATATTCCCGCAACTGCATCAGCATATTCTTCCCCGGGAAAAGCTCGTCAATCTGCGTAACCGCAATCCCGTCTTGCTTTAAATAATGCACAACTCTCTCTTGTGCCGTATTCAACGGAAGCGGATTTATTCGATGCAATCTCCGTGCCCCGCGGTTCACAAAATCACGAACGATCGCCGTGGAATAGATTTTGAAAAAAAGATGAGCGAAACGAGTTATAATTGCGTCCATATAATTTCATAACTTCCATCTACTTCAAATCACCTGTAGCCCCAATTCATATACCTTTGCAAGATAAGAATCTTTATCTTTCAAAAGTTCAGAGGGCTTGCCTTCTTCGCGCACTTGTCCATTGTCGAACGCGATAATGGTATCGCATCCCAGCACTGTGGAAATACGATGCGCGATCACGATAATCGTCACCTTTCCACGCAGTCCATCCAGTGTCCGTTTAATCTCCTGTTCAGATTCCGCATCAAGCGCTGACGTTGCTTCATCGAGCACCAGCACTTTTGGTTTTCGCGCCAAAATGCGCGCAAGCACTATTTTCTGCCGCTGGCCTCCGGACAGATTAATCCCCCGGTCCTCCACAACCGTATCAAAACCTTTGGGCAGTCCGGCAATGAAATCCGAAAGATTAGCCATTTTTGCCGCCTCCTCCATCGCGCCAACCCCGATCGCCTCGTCATAAAACGCGATATTTTCACCAATAGTCATGTTTTTCAGAAATGTGTCTTGAGAAACATATCCTACACTGCGCCGCCATTCATTGAGCGCAATATCTTGAATGGGCGTTAGATCAAGCACAATCTCGCCTTCCTGCGGAGAAAGAAGCCTCAAAAGCAAATCAACCACCGTCGTCTTACCCGCTCCGGAAGGGCCGATTATTCCCACCATTTCCCCTTTTTGAATGCTGAAATTAACCCGCAACACCGCCGCTTGCGAATTATTCGGGTAGTTAAAGGAAACATTTTTAAACGAAAGCGAATCGCGAAAGGCAAAACTTGTTATCCCACCATCCTCTTCCTGATTTTCCTCCACTTCGCGCTGTGTTTGAATAAGATGTTCAAGGTGCGGCGTGAGCGAATTGATCGCCTGTAAATTACCGTTGATCCGCTCGAGATAGATAAAACTCCGCTGGATAAGATACAGCACGGAAATAAACGATGCGAAATTAAACCCCGGTTGTTTAGAATATATCGAAAAAACCAGCATAATAAACACCACGCTGATAGGCTGAAACGAGCCTGATACGATATTTTTTAAAAACTGCTGTTTAATTTTTACATCCTTATACTGCTCGTAAATATCCCCCACAATTTTCGCAACCCGACGCGAGACATTCATTGCTTTTATTGTTTTCAATCCGACGATATTTTCATTCACTTCGTGACTTATTTCTTTTTCAAACGCAATAGTTTTCCATTCCGCCTCCTTGAAGCGCCGATACAGCGGCTTGGAAAATACCAGCACCGCCCCTCCCAAAAACAGCGTCATAAGAGAAAAGAGCGGCGATATGAAAAATGAAAATCCGATATACACAAGAACACTCAAAAAATCAATCATCATTGTCGTAAATGTTTGCAAAAAGGAGGAACTTGCCGCCACATCAACCCAAATCGTTCCCTGCAAATAACCGAATTTTTGCTGGGAAAGATATGGCCAGCGCGAGGCGAGCATTTTGCTGTAAAGCTCTTGGCGCATAAGGTGCTCCGCTTCTAGCTTGATCTTCAAAGAAATATAACTGATTAAAATTCCCGAGACTGCCTTGAACAAAAACATGGCGCTGATAAACGCCAATATCATATAAATATTCAGTTCAAGATGAAGAACGGAAAATATTTTTTCAACCGCGCGCGTTACGGAATCTATCTCCACGGGAGCCGCTATTTTTACGATACGAGAAAAAAGCGGGACCAATGCCCCAACACCAATACTTTCCGAAAAACTGCCAACAAGCCCCAGCGCCACAATAAGGGGAATCAGATAAAGATATTTGCCGTATAGCTTGCTGATAATCGCAAAGTTTTGGCGAAGAATTTTGAAGAAATTTTTCATGTAACTGCGCGGCAACGAGAGACCTAGTAAAGTTTTTCTACGTTTTACAGTTTGTAGTATATCGTAGAACGCTCATATCTGCATATTTGTTGCAGTAGGGCGTGTTTTCTGTTATTATTTTTTATATTAGACCTACTGCATAAAGATACTTC
>JACOYX010000018.1 GCA_016181585.1 Candidatus Sungiibacteriota bacterium
AATTTCGAGGCCTATCGGCTTAGATAAGTCAAGAAATTTTGAAGCGATTTTGGCCTAAATTAAGAAATTGCAGTAGAAGTATCTTTACGCAGTAGGTCTCTTAAGTAAATCTCCGTATCATCCAAACTATTACCATTCGTAGCGTGGAGAAAAGCGGGCGTCAAACCATCGCGTGTGGATAACACAAAGAACCTTGACAATTGTTTATAAATAAAGTATTGTTATTTATAAACTAAGAATGTTCTTTACAAGGAAAGGATGGGGATATGAGTAAAACCCACAGGTTTTTCATTTGTTTTTTATGTTCGGTTGCGTTCGTGTTAAACGGATGCTCCGGAACTAATTATCGCGGGGAAGGTGCTGTTTTGGGCGGACTTATTGGCGCCGGAGCGGGACTTGCCGCATGCAGAGGAAACCCAATATGCGCAGGAGCCGCTGGTGCGGGCGGTGCTGTGTTGGGAGCGGGACTTGGTATGATGTTCGACAAAAAGGAGGGGAAATACGAGCAACAACTCTCTTTGAGAGCAAAGGAGCTCAAGCTCTATGAAGAATGCGTGCGGCTCGTGGAATATCAACCTTCTGAATTAGCTTTGCAGAGGTATGAAGTATACGGCGGACATCCGTCGCAATACTTACCTCCGCAACAACTGGCAAAAATCGGAAAGTGCCGGCAAATGTTTTCTCAACTATTTTCTCCTTCACTAGAAGAAGAACAAGAGGAAGAAACAAGGCAATATCAACAACACTACGAAGAGGAGAGTGAATATGAAGAAGAGTAGCGTGGTAATCGTTTTTCTATTTTTTTTATGTATTATTGTGGAGCATGCGAACGCGGCGGGGATTGCGTTTGCAAAGAAAGAGCTTACAAAAGATTCACTTGCGGACGCGCTAGAAGCGGAGGAACTAGCCGCTCGTGAAAAACGAGCTGATGAAAAAAAATCTTTATTGGCCGTCCGCGATGCGCTTCTGAATGCTACTTGCGGCCAGTATGTGCAGGGGATGGAGATTCTTCACCCAAAAGCAGGGGTGGAGAGTTGTGAAGGGATGCGGGCGTATGTAAGCGACTTAACAGAGGAACGAATCCCTGTTGATGCAAAAATAAGTTCGTGCCGGCTGATGGTGCCTGGCCGCAGTGTTGATTGTAATTATGTAAGGCCGGTAAGGCCGGGCGAACGAGGACTATACGACCGCAGTATGCAGAAATTTGTAATTTCCGCTACCTGCGGGAATGTGATCAAAGTTTTGGTAAAAAAGGTGCGTAAAACAAAACAAGGAGAATATGCTCGTCCACGGATGAAATTGAGTACATATAGGCCCATGCGGATGTCGCGACCAATGTTTGCTCCAAGTCAGGTAGATTTTGGAGTAGCATACCGTGATTGCCCAGACGGGAGCGATTGCTGGAGCGCCAATGTGCTCGCAGGGCATGTGGTTGAGGCGGCGGGATTTGTTGGAGGAATGGGAATTCTGGACATTCCGGATACGAACATTTCAAATGACTCGTATTCCACTTCGAATGCGACAGCGTCTGGCGGGCGGGCTACAGCAAACGGCGGGAATGTGGTGTTTCAAAAAGGGCAACAACCTGTGCATCCCCACCCACCCACACCTCCCGGAGGACCAATACATCCCAACCCACCTGACCCGCCTAGGCATATTGGAGGACCGGTACATCCGTATCCTCCTTATGAGTATGGAGGCGGAGGAGGATATTTCTCTCCTCAACCATAAGAAGTATAGAGAGTAACACTAAACACATGGCGCGGCTTGTCCCGCCATGTGTTTTCATTTACTATATAACCTCCTGCGCAAATATTTTTCTACTGCAATTTAATAATTTAGGCCAAAATCACTTCAGTGATTTTGGCGCGAATTGAAATTTTGTCACGAAAATCTTTACGCATTAGGTCTTATGTTTCAATATGGGTAAAGCGCAGGAAAGGCGCTCTGTATAATTTGACTTATATATAGTATTTTGATATAATAATATTATTAATAAAAAACGTCGTATTTTGCTTTATATAAACTAAAAAAGCCTTAATTAAGGCCTAATATGGATAATGGTAGGAGGGAAGAGGCGGGGGGATTATATCTATTTATGAACACCATGAAGACTACATTTATACGGAGCATCTCGGCTTCCGCCGTGCTGTTTTTTGCTTTAGCACTCACCATAAACCCTGTTTTTGCGGTAGTATTGAACAACGACCCGCAAGATCCGGCTACTTTGCGTGCTATGAATTTTACCCGGCAAGGGATAACCAATACTCAATGGTTCACCTCTGTCAACGGAAGTCAGAATGAGGTTATAAGTTTCGCTATTTATTATCATAATACTTCAAGCGAAACCGCACAGAATGTGCGTATCACTTTGAATCCGCAGTCCACTTCTGTAGGCGTCAATCATTCTTTTAATGCAACGGTGCGCGCAAGCAATGCGCCGACAGTGTCGGGCGCGGCTTCAGTCAATATTTCAAGCGCGCAATCTATGGCGTTTGTCCCGGGATCGGTCGTGTGGCGCCCAAACCAGACAGTGGCGGGATCGCAGACGCTTCCTTACGGGCAAAACGGCAGTGAAATTTTCACCTCAAGCGGTTTGCGCATCGGCGATATAGCTCCAGGCTGGAGCACGCAAGGATCGGTTGTTTTGCATTTCAAAATTTCCGGCGCACAATCAACGCAAGCGCCGACTGTTTATCTCTCGGCAAACCCCACTTCGATTAACCAAGGATCATTTTCAACACTCTCGTGGAATTCGACGAATGCAGGTTCTTGTTTTGCATCAAACGGGTGGTCCGGACAAAAATCCCTTTCAGGTTCGGAGCAAGTAAACCCTTCGTACACTACTTCATATACTATTACTTGCACAAACTCACAGGGACAGAGTGCCACACAGAGTGTGACGGTTTTTGTGAATCAGCAACAGCAGGATCTTCCGACTGTTTCTATTACTGCCAGTCCAACTTCTGTTTCCCAAGGGCAATCAACGGTATTAACATGGACTTCGTCCAATGCGACTTCTTGTTCTGCTTCATTTAGTTGGTGGGGCACAAAACCGCTTTCGGGAAGCGAAGTGGTTGTGCCGGTGAATGTCAGTGGAAGCAATATCTATCGCATAATGTGCAGTAATTCATTTGGATCGCGCTCGGATGAGATAAACGTGGACGTATATCAAGCGCAAAATTTGAGCGTATCGCTTACCGCGAGTCAAACCAGCGTGAACGCGGGAAATCCAGTCACTCTTTATTGGAGTTCCACCAATGCAAATTCCTGTTTTGCCACCAATGGGTGGTCGGGCACAAAAACATTTTCTGGAAATGAAATCGTCTACCCACAGACTACTACGACATATACTATTACTTGTCAGGGTTCGAGTAACCAACAGCGCTACGAAAGCGTAACTATTACCGTCAATCAGCAAACGCCCACGGTTTCAATTACCGCAAACCCAACACAAATTTATCAAGGAGGATCTTCTGTGCTTGTTTGGAATTCAAACAACACTAATTCCTGCTACGCGACCGGCGCATGGTCAGGATCAAAATCAACTTCAGGATCGCAGACGGCGTATCCTTCGGTAACCAGCACCTATACAATCGTTTGCACCGGTTCAGCCGGGTTGCAGACTCAATCGAGTGTTACGGTCTCCGTAATTCCTACCACAACCCCTCCTCCGCCAACACAAATTTTTAATGCGGCATGCGTTCCGGATTCTTCGGTAGTGCGCGTGGGACAGCGGGTAGAATTTTTTGCGGGAACATCTGACGGGGCGCGGCCGCTTTACTACAGATGGAGCGGTGCGGTAAACGGTTCTTCGGAATCGGTAAGCACGACATTCAACTCAACCGGAACTAAAACCGCATACCTTACTATTACCGATGCTACAGGAAAAAAGGCGAGCGCAAATTGTTCAGCGAAGGTGCTTGCGGCGGTGGTGACTAGTGCTACTCCGAAACCCAAACCAGTTCCGCCTCCGGCACAGCCCCCCTGCACTTACTACTGCATTCCGGTCATTATGCAGGGAGGGGTGATGTATCCGGCATATCCGAATATGCCGCAAGGACAGGCGCCAGAGCAATGGCAAATGTCTCCGACATGGCAGGTTCCGCCGGGACAAATTGATCCGAGCAGTGGTTTTGGTGCAAATACAGCCAAAAATAACGGAAGCGAGAAATCAACGCTCGCATCGATTCTTTTAACCGATGATGGCGCGCCGCGCAGTGGAATAATGTTCCTATTCTATCTTTTCCTATTATCAATCCTAGCACTGATTATTTTCGCGATTTACTCCATGATCGTACGTTCGCGAAAGCCGATGATTTAATGTGTACTGCACAAAAACCCCTCGCCGCGGCTAGGGGTTTTTGGTTTGACTTTATTGGTTTTGTATGCTATGCTTAAAGAGTATTCTTTATCAATTGCTTAACCTTGTCGGCGCTGTGTGTGTTGGAGTGAATGCACATAATCAAAAAGCATGGCCGATATTGGGGCTTGAAGTGGTTTGGGTCATAATATCGGCAGTGGGTTTAATACGAATTTTTTGCGGAAGGGAGTGAAAAATGGTAAGAGGATTAGTTTTTGTGTTCTTTATGGTGGTTTGTGGCGGGTGCGCCGCGGCGCTGGATCCGGTAGGATATTACGATTCCACGCCGCGGTATGGCACATATTACGGTCGCGATGTATATGGGCGGCCGTATTACGAGCGGATGCGGGGTGATGATCATCGGCGTCATCATAAAAAAAAGAAGAGACACCATCATTCTAGTGTTCGTGGAGGAACCTCGTATGGCGGCGGCCGTATTCCTGGGCCACCAAATATGCAACGTGTTATCCCTCCGCCTTCGGGTTCTCGGTATGGCGGCGGAGGATATTCTGGCGGAGGGAGCATGACGCCAGCCGGCCGTGAGTTTCGAGGTAGGCGGGTCAGACCGCGGCAAAGACAGAGGTAAAAACTGCCTAGCATCATCAGAAGATGCTAGGCCACAACAAAACCGTTATTTCTTCATTGAAATAACGGTTTTAATTTTCCCAAAAATACGCTAGGGTAGTGATATGGAGAAGGCAGTCATTCATACAAAAAACGCCGAGGAGACGCAAAAAATTGCCAAAAAATTTGCTGAATCGGTAAAAAAAATCAGTTCGGATAATGCGGTAGTAATCGCGCTTGAGGGAGAATTGGGTGCGGGAAAAACAACCTTTGTGCAGGGGTTTATGCAAAGTTTCGGCATTACGGAACATGTGGTGAGCCCTACCTTTGTTGTTATGAAAATGTATGCCGTAAAAAAAGAGACGCGCCATCTTGTGCACATAGATTGCTATCGCCTCGATTCGCCGCAGGAAATTTTGCATTTAGGGTTTGAAAATATACTTCAAGATCGCGATGCGGTAATTTTGATCGAATGGGCGGAGAAAATTAAAGAATTATTGCCGGAAGATGCGATATGGATAAAATTTGAGTATGGCGGCAAGCCGGAGGAAAGAATTCTTCAAATTAAAAATGAGAAAATCAAAGTGTAAAATTATGGTATCCGGTCCGCCGCGGCGGGCGGTATGGATTTATGTCATTTTGCATTTTGATTTTTTATTTTTAATTTTTTTATGAATCGCTTTATTTTAATAGACGCGCACGCCATCATTCACCGCGCGTATCACGCGCTTCCGCCGTTGACCAGTTCTTCGGGCGAGCCGGTGAATGCGGTGTATGGTTTTACCACCATTCTCTTGCGGATGCTCCGCGAATTGAAACCGAATTATGTTGCGGCGGCTTTTGATTTGGCGGGGCCAACTTTCCGCCATGCGGCATACGAGCGTTACAAAGCGCATCGGCCGGAAACGCCGAGCGATCTTTCTAGCCAATTCAATAAAGTTAAGCGCGTGCTCGATTCGTTCGGAATTGCGATTTTCGAAAAAGAAGGATACGAGGCGGATGATATTATCGGCACCATCGCAAAAAAAACCGCAAAAGATAAAGAGCTTGAGGTTATTGTGGTGACGGGAGATATGGACACACTGCAATTAATCCGCCCGCGCCTCAATGTGTATGCCATGAAAAAAGGTGTGAGCGATATTATGATCTACGGCGCGAAGGAAGTAAAAGAGCGCTACGGCGTCACTCCCGAAGAGATGATTGATTTTAAAGGGCTTAAAGGCGATCCTTCGGATAATATCCCGGGAGTAAAGGGTATTGGCGAAAAAACCGCAACACTCCTTATTCAAGAATTCGGTTCGATCGAGGGAATTTACGCGGCGCTCAAAAAAAAGAACAAAAAAATTTCTCCCGCGGTTGCCGCGCGCCTCGAGGCGGGAGCGGAAGAAGCAAAATTTTCGCGTGATCTTTCAACTATTGAGACCAATGTGCCGATTAGTTTTGACCTTGAAAAAGTCCGCTATCAAGATGGTGTTCCCGAACGTGCGCTTGATCTTTTTCAGAATTTCGGTTTCCATGGTCTTCTGAAGCGCATTCGCGGCGAAGCGTCTCCTGCGGCTAAGTCAGGAAAAAAAGAAAAAGCTGTCACCATGCAAGTTGCTATGTTTGGGGATGCGGGAGGCGAGCGCAAAACCGCGGTACTTGCTCCGGAAAGCGAAAAAGAGTGGAGCGCGTTTTTTGCGCGCGCAGGAAAAAGCAAGGTTGGGCTGATTCTTTATTCCGCAGACACTGAAGGCGCTCCTCAACTTTTTCTTATTGCCGAAGATTTGAAAGATGTGCTTCAAATATCCCCGAAAATTTTGCGCATCGCCTCGGTTAAAAAATATTTTTCCGAGCATGCCGGTATTTGGACATACGGCGCAAAGGCAATCATTCATTTTTTCCGCGCATTTGGCATAGAACTTGCGGAAGTGCGCTATGATCTGGAGCTTGCCGCCTATTTGACCGGAGAATTCAGCAGGGATTTTTCGTACATCGGCATTGCGAGCCGCGAGTTGGGTCGTTTGGTTAGTCAAGATCCGCGGGAAGAGTTTGCTCATTTTTTTGAGATTGCGCATATGCTAGAAAAAAAACTTGCCGAACGAAATTTGGGGAAGGTCATGTTTGATATTGACTTGCCGCTCATGCGGATTCTCGCAGAAATGGAGGAACGCGGGGTACTGCTCGACTGCGGTTTTTTGGAAAAACTTTCAGTGGAAATTGGCGGGGAAATTGATACGCTTACCAAAGAAATTTATAAACACGCGGAAGAAGAATTTAACATAAATTCCTCGCAGCAGCTGTCAAAAATTCTTTTTGAAAAACTGGGTATAAAAACGCACGGGCTTCGCAAAACGGAAAAAGGAGGAGTTATTTCAACAAGCGCTTCCGAGCTCGAAAAGTTGCGCAATCTGCATCCGGTGATCGATCTGATCCTCCGCTATCGCGAGCTTGCCAAACTCAAAACAACGTATGTGGACGCACTGCCGCGCTTGATTAACAAAAACACCGGCAGGCTTCACACCACCTTTCATCAGACAGTGGCCGCTACGGGACGGCTTTCTTCTTCAGATCCCAATCTGCAGAATATCCCGATTATGTCCGAGGATGGCCGAGAGGTGCGTAAAGCATTTGTTGCGGAAAAAGGGTTTGCGTTGGTGGCGTTTGATTATTCGCAAATCGAACTTCGCGTAGCGGCGTCTCTGGCAAAAGACGAAAAAATGACCGATGCCTTTCGCAAAGGAATCGATATTCACGCGCTTACGGCATCTGAAGTGTACAATGTGCCGCTTGAGAAAGTTACCGCCGATCTCCGCCGCGCCGCCAAAACGCTCAATTTCGGTATTCTCTACGGCATGGGGCCGCAGTCGCTTGCGGAGCAGACTGGTATGGCGCGCGACGAGGCAAAGAAATTTATTGAAGAATATTTCCGCGATTTTTCCGGCGTACGGACATTTATCGAAGCGACAAAAACCAAAACGGAGCAGGATGGCTATGTAGAAACACTGTTCGGGCGCAGGCGCTATATTCCGGAAATTTATTCCGCGAATTGGCAGTTGAAACGTGAAGCGGAGCGGATGGCGGTGAATGCGCCGGTGCAGGGTACGGCGGCGGATATTGTAAAGCTTGCGATGATACAAGTTGCAGGATGGATTAAAAAAAACAAAAAAGAAGATAGTGTACTGCTTTTACTGCAGGTGCACGATGAACTGGTATTTGAAATCAAGGAAGGTATAAAGGATGCGGTGATTTCTGAAATAAAAAAAATAATGGAGCAAGCGGCTGATATTGGCGTGCCTTTGGTGGTGGATGTTAAGGTGGGGAGGAACTGGGGGGAGATGGACGTGTTCGCATGTTGAAAGGGCAAGTAAGTTTATTTTGAAACGCGATCGGCCGCTTCCCGCGGCGGCTGAACTAATCAGCGGGTCTAAGGAATAATATATGCCGGAGTTGCCAGAGGTAGAAACAATTGTCCGTGCGGTGAAGCCCTATGCGGAGGGCAAGAAAATACAGGCGATTCGTTCCGATACGCCGCGGCTTTTTCGCGAGTGCAAAAGTTTCGGGGCGGTTAAAAAAGCGGTTGAAGGAAAACGCATTATAGCATTGGAGCGCATCGGTAAAAATATTGTTTTCCGGCTCGACGGCGAGTATGATTTGTGGCTCCATCTCATGATGTCGGGGAGTTTACTTACGGGTCGCGAAGCGGGCAAGGAAACATATATTCGTATGGAAATCGAGCTGGATAACGGCAAAAAAATACTTTTCCGCGATATTCGAAAATTCGGAAGAGTGCGTTTGGTGGAAAAAATTGACACCAGTATGCGACTTGGTCCGGATGCGTTGGTTGTTTCATTTTCGCAGTTTGCTTATATAATCCAGAGAAAGAAAAAGGCGGTTAAAACGGTGCTTCTGGACCAGTCGCTTGTATGTGGTATTGGCAATATCTATGCCGATGAAATTTTATGGTATGCAGGAGTTATGCCTTTGCGTAATACTGATTCGCTTTCTATGGAAGAGATAAAAAAGATTTACAAATATATGAATACGGTGCTCTCCGCCGCGATTCGCGTCGCGGGAACAAGCTTTCGCGACTACCGCAAACCGGACGGAAGCGAAGGAGGGTATTTTGCCGCGCGTAAAGTATATCAGCGGACGGGAGAGGCTTGCGCCAAGGACGGTGCGCTTATTCAACGTACAATAATAGCACAGCGGGGAACGCATTTTTGCCCCGCGCATCAATTATGATATTTGTTTTTCACGGCAAAGACACCTACCACAGTCGCCGCGCTTTAAACGCGCACATTCGAGAATATCAAAATAACAACGGTTCAGCGCTGAATATGCACCGGATCGATTGTGAAGAAGAAGGTGTTGGCGATATAAAAAATCTGTGCGGCGCTGAATCTCTTTTTTCCGCAAAAAAACTAATTATTGCGGAAAACTTTTTGCATAACGGCGCGGAATTCGAAAATATTTTGCCGTCCGTTTCGGCTATAGCCGAAACTTCCGATACGACTCTTTTTTTGTGGGAGCGGGCGATTGGCAAGGATTTGAAAAAAAAGTTTTCTAAATTATTTGCCGCGGCGAAGGTAGAGGAATTTGAAGAATATACGGTAGCGGAGAAACAGAAATTTATTGAAAGTGAAGCAGAAAAACGCGGCATCGTGCTCTCGCGGGAGGAGAGGGAACGGCTTTTTTTGTGCCGCGATGCATGGGGAATCATAAACACGCTTGACATGCTGATGCTTGGGCGTGATCAAGAGAATGGTAAGGGCGCCGCACTTCCTTTACAAATTTTTGCGCTGGGCGATACGTTCCATTCCGCAAGCCCGGGCAGAGCGCTTTCGACGCTATTTGATCTTATTCGCCAAGGGGAAGATGATTTTGGCGTGTTTGGATATATTTCCGGCCACACCAGAACACTCCTAATTGTGAAAGCATTTGCGGAAATGCGCGAGCCGCTGCCCGCTTCTTTCGGCATACATCCTTTTGTAATTAAAAAAACAGCGGCCATTGCGCGCAATGTGCCGATCAGCGAAGTTATTCGTTCATATACTTCTTTTTTTGAAGAAGATGTGCGCATAAAAACCGGCCTTACCAATCCACAGCACGCTTTGGCATCCATGCTTTGCTCGCGCGCTTTGAGGGGTTTGTTGCCAAATAGCCTGTGAAGTAATAAAAATACCTCCGACTTAAGGAGGTATTTTTATTGTTTATTTTTTGGGCTGAATAAGTTTGGTAAGGCGCGATTTCAAACGGCTTGCTTTGTTGGGTTTGATGACATGAGTTTTGGCCGCCTTGTCCAATGCTTTATATAGTGCGGAAAGTTTCGCCGCGGCTTCCGACCCACTACCTGCTTCGACGAGCGTGCGCACGATTTTAACCGCCTCTTTATAGGCATCTTTTCTTTTAATGTTTTGTGCGCGGCGCCGGACCGACTGGCGCAGAGCTTTTTTCGCTGATTTGGTAATAGGCATAGTTTTTTAAGTGTAGCTTAATTTAATAAAAAAGTCAAAAATAAAACCCATTCTGATATTCAGGAATGGGTTTTGGTTATTTCGCGATATAAAACTGCGGATGACAGCGGTCACACACGGTTTTTGCTTTTATGAGATGTTTTTTCACTTCAGGGTCCATATCTACCCAGTTGGTATGAACCCGAACGCGGGGGCAGGAAGGTTCAGGGCATACCGCATTAATGAGTTGTGCCGGTAGTTCGATCGGTCTCGAGAAATATCCCGATACCCAAACGGATTGCTGTTCCGCGAGGATTGTTCGTATGTCGAGCGTTGGCACGAAAATCAGTTTTAGAAGCGCCATGCGCACAAAAAAACCATTGTCCGCTTGTTCATAGTGGATAAACCGCGAATCCATTAAATCAATTTTTTCCGGATATTCTTGATTTGCGGGGAGCGGATGCAGAAACCAGGAATCAGTTCTTGCGTATTTGCGAATACTCGCGCCGTACACTCTGATGTAGTGTTCGATTTGTTTTTTGCTTAACCTTTTTCCTTTTCGGAGGTTGTCCTGAATGCGTGTTATGTACCAATAATCCACCAAGGCGGCGATGTCTCGCGGGTTTATGATTTTTTCAACAGAGATTTTATTGGTGTCTATTTCAGAAAAAACCCAATCAGGAACATTTTCTTCCTCTGGTCCCACGAGGAAAACTTTGCCGCCAAATTGCGAAAGCCCGATAAGATTCGAATGAATGGTGCGGCTATGTGACAGATCGCCGACCAGCGCCAGCGTAAGTTCTCCGTTCATGAATCGCAGTTTGTCCCGTCTCCAGATGGTGTAAGGATCGACCAGAGCTTGTGTTGAATGTTGTCTACTGCCACTTCCGCCATCAATAACAACAGTTGCAAGTCCGTATTCCTCAGCCGCTTCTGCCATTTTTTTTGCGGCATAGTCGTCTTTGTCATCGCGGATGATGATGCAATCACAGCGCGGGCCGTGTATGCGGAGCGTGCTTCGGTGGGTTTCCCCTTTGGCGGCAGATGAAAATTCAAGCGGGTTTGTTTTTACTTCTCCGCCCATTGTTTCTATCGCGTCTTCAAACGAGCCGATGGTGCGCGTGCTTGCGCCGGAGTAGAGAATTCTAAATCGAAACGCTTCGCCGTTTGCTTTTTTAAGAAGATACATGAGCGATAAGCGTTTTACAGGATCGTTGTATATTGCCCGCAACTCTTCTGCGGTTCGGAAAATTTCCAAAAAATCTAGAAAGCCGAAATCTTTGGCGCTGGTGATATGGCGAAGTTCTGCCATTGTGCCTCCTTTTCTTGTGGTAAGAGCCTCACGAGTTTTACCACGACTTCTTTATTTTTGCAATCCGGTCGCGGATTTTGGCGGCGCGTTCGAAGTCAAGCGATTTTGACGCTTTTTTCATTTCGCGTTCAAGTGATGCGAGTATTTCTTTTTGTGGGCCTTCAGGGAGAGGCTCTTCGGGTTTTGCGCCAAGAATCGAATCATGAATTTCTTTCTCGATTCCCACCGGAGTTATGCCGTGTTCTTTATTATATGCTTCCTGAATTTTTCGGCGGCGTCGGGTTTCTTTTACCGCCGCGCGCATGGAGCCGGTTAATGTATCGGCGTACAGAATAACCGTGCCGTCGGTGTGGCGCGCGGCGCGGCCGATAATTTGAAGAAGTGTTGTTTCGTTCCGCAAAAATCCTTCCTTATCTGCATCAAGAATGGCGATAAATGAAACCTCGGGTAAATCTATTCCTTCGCGGATGAGATTGATGCCGACGATCACATCGTGATCTCCGGTGCGTAGTTTTTTTAAAACCTCCGAGCGGTCAAGCGTTTTTATTTCAGAGTGAAGATATTCGGCGTTGATGCCCGCTTCTTTTAAATATTCGGCAATGTCTTCGGCGAGGCGTTTGGTCAGCGCCATGACAAGCGAACGCTCTTTTTTGGCGATGCGCATCTTTACTTCGCGGATCACGTCGCGTACTTGGTTTTGCGTCGGGCGTATTTCAAGTTGAGGATCCAAGATTCCGGTGGGGCGAATTATCTGCTCTGCAATATGCGGCCGCGAACGCTCTATTTCGTAGGAGGCGGGGGTTGCGGATACATAAATTGTCTGATTAATTTTTTTGCTGAATTCATCGAACATCAGCGGGCGATTGTCGAGTGCGGAGGGCAGGCGGAACCCATAGCTTACCAGCGTTTGTTTGCGCGCTTGGTCGCCGTTATACATGCCGCGAATTTGCGGAACGGTAACATGTGATTCATCTATGACGGTGAGAAAATTATCGCCGAAACGCTGGTGGAAATAATCGATAAGCGTATGCGGAGGAGTTCCAGCCGCGCGGAAATCGAGTTGGCGGGAATAGTTTTCAATGCCGTTTACATAACCGTTTGCCGCAAGCATTTCGAGGTCGAATTCGGTGCGCTGTTTGAGGCGCGCTGCCTCTAAGACTTTTCCTTCTTTTTTCAGTGCTTCGAGGCGCGAGGCAAGTTCTTGGCGAATGTTTTGGATGGCAAGTTTGAGCGTGCTTTGGGGAGTTACGAAATGCTTTGCGGGGAAAATTTTAATAACTTTTAGCTTATGGCTTATAGTTTTTAGATCGCTACGAAGACGCCGAGAGATTCCCGCAACTCGGCGCGCTTCAAAATCGATTTCTACAATTTCTTCACCGGAAGGAAGATAAATTTCCACGCGGTTTTCGCGCGTGCGGAAATGCCCCTGGCGCGGGTCGAGCGGATTTCTTGCGTATTGCAGAGTCACCAGATGTTTCATTAATTCTTTTTGAGTGATCGCATCATCAATTTTTATTTCAATTGCCGCTTTTGCGTAGCTTTTAGGATCTCCGATGCCGTAGATGCATGATACGGAGGCGACAATTATCACGTCATCACGTGTGAGGAGGGAGGCAGTGGAAGAATGGCGGAGCGCGTCGATCAGGTCATTTATTTTCGCATCTTTTTCAATATAGGTGTCGCTTTGTGGGATGTAGGCTTCCGGCTGATAGTAGTCGTAGTACGACACAAAATAATGCACCGCGCTTTCCGAAAAAAAATCTTTAAATTCCTGATAGAGCTGTGCGGCAAGCGTTTTGTTGTGCGATATGACGAGTGTCGGCTTTTGTATTTTTTCGATTACATTGGCAATGGTGAATGTTTTTCCGGAGCCGGTAACACCGAGGAGTGTCTGCTCTTTGACTCCTTTATCCAAATTTTCCGCAAGTGCTTTAATTGCGGACGGCTGATCGCCGGTGGGTTTAAATTTTGAGGAGAGGTGGAATGTTGACATTTTATTTTAAACATGCTTAACCACACGCAGTTTTTTTATGTGTACACTGGGGTTATATATGTCTAGTGTGGAAAAGAAATACCGATTGCAAGTGGATTTTGGCGAGGAACCATATATAGAGCTATGTGTTTTGGAGAAGCAATCAGGTAATACTTCAAAGGCGGATGTCATAAGCGATGCGCTGGGTGTTTATAAATGGGCGCTAAAAGAAGTGCGTGCGGGTAGTAGGATTCTTATAGAAAGAAAAAAAGATGATGGACAAAAGGAAACAGAAGAAGTAGAGTTTCCTTTTATAAAATCAAAACTCTAGAATTTGCCGAGTTATCTCGGCTTTTTATTTTTTTAAAAAACCGGTACGATAAATGTATGATTGCATCACTCGAAGGAATAGTTGAATTAAAAGGCGAAAAATTTCTTGTTTTAAACGTTTCCGGTGTCGGCTACAAAGTTTTTGCCAATATTGATACGCTTCAAAAAATACCAGAAAAAGGAGTAAAAGTCAAATTATGGACACATCAGCATGTGCGGGAAGATGCGATATCGCTCTACGGATTTTTATATTTTGCAGAGCTTGATTTATTCGAAACACTCATCGGAATTTCTGGTATTGGACCAAAAGGGGCGCTGGGTGTTTTGGGAGTAGCGCCGGTGGATACTTTAAAAAAAGCGATTGCCGCAGGCGATACGTCGTATTTGACGCGTGTTTCGGGAATAGGAAAAAAAATGGCGGAAAAAATTGTTTTGGAGCTTCGCGAGAAAATGGCTGGGCGCGGCATTTCGGTGGATGCGCCGGAACTGCAGTCGGAAGCCGATGCGCTTGAGGCGCTGGTAGCGCTTGGGTATACACAGCGCGATGCGAGGGAGGCTTTAAATATGGTTTCGGGAGAGATTACAGAAGTGGGGGAACGCGTGAGACAGGCGTTGAAGAAATTGGGGAAATCGAGGTGATGGAATAATTATAAAAATTGAGAATGACTTATTCATTTCTACAATCCCTCGAATGGGAGAATATACAAAAAAAACTGGGGAGAAAAACATGGAGAGTTGGCGGGTGTTTAATTATTGAACATTGTCTTCCATTCGGTTTTAAATATCTCTACGCTCCGCGCCCTGATATTGCGGACGAGGACAAGTTTTTTTATTCGGCGGCAGAGATAGCGGGAAAAGGAGGGCATGTTTTTTTAAAAATAGATCCGGTGAGTCCGGTGGTTTTTAAAAATAAAATAGCGGCGCATTCTTTTCAACCGCGCGATACGATTATATGCGATCTTCAAAAAAGCGAACCGGAACTTCTTGCGGCCATGCATGAAAAAACGCGCTACAACATCCATCTGGCGGAAAGAAAAGGGGTACACATCAAGAATCATGAATCAAGAATCATGAATCAAGGGGAAGCGCAAGAAATATTTTGTAATTTACTAAACGAAACGGCAAAGCGAGACAGGTTTCATCTTCATCCGCCGCGTTACTACAAAGTTCTTTTAGAGATACGTTCCGAATGTTTCTCTAATGAACTTTTTTTTGCGGAGTATCAAAATAGGCCTATTGCCGCAGCGCTTATCAATTTCTATCGAAGTGAGACTTCAATAGATGGTGGTACGGCGACTTATCTTCACGGCGCCTCAAGCTCGGAACAGCGAAACCTTATGGCACCTCACCTTCTGCACTGGGAGGTTATGCGAAGAGCAAAACAGATGGGGTTTTTGCAATATGACTTCTGGGGCGTGGACGAGAAGCGCTGGCCGGGGGTTACGCGGTTTAAGCGCGGGTTTGGCGGCAAGGAAATGATATATCCCGATTCTTTTGATATTATATATAGAAAGAGGTACTATACACTCTATTCTTTGGCCCGCGCATATAGGAAGTAACGGTCATGGCTATAATCATAAAAAAAGTAATTCCTCTTTTTCTTTTTTCTGCGCTTCAACCGGCGTATCATTTTCTGCTCGCGTTTTTTTCAACGCTTTGGTACGGTTTTCCTTCGCGAAATCTGGTAGTAATCGGTGTGACCGGCACCAAAGGCAAAACCTCGGTTGTGGAACTTTTGCATGCTGTTTTTTCCGAAGCGGGGTATGCGACTGCATCGCAGTCTTCCTATGCTTTTCGCATTAAGGATAGCGAAACCAAAAATGACAAAAAAATGACTATGCCGGGGCGTTTTTTTGTGCAAAAGTTTTTGCGCGATGCGAAAAAAGCGAAGTGCCGGTTTGTGATTTTGGAAGTCACTTCGGAGGGAATCAGGCAGTATCGGCATCGCTTTATTAATTTTCACGCGGCTGTTGTGACCAACATTGCGCCGGAGCATATCGAGTCGCATGGAGGGTTTGAGCCCTATGTCCGCGCTAAGCTCGATCTTTTTATGCGCCTGCCTCATGATGGTTTTGCAGTCATAAATGCGGACGATAATGAGTGTCCTCGATTTTTAGCGGCTACCAGCGCAAAAAAAGTTTTTTACGGGAAAGAAAAAGTAGAGTTTTCCGGAAAAAAAACTTTGGTGAAAGACATCGAGGCGGGCGAAAAAGGGATCGAGTTTTCAATAGACGGCAAAGCAGTGACATCTCCGCTGAAAGGGGAATTCAATGCATATAATTTGCTTGCGGCATATACTGCGGCCGCGGTTTTTCATGTATCTCCTGAAAAAATTATTTCCGCATTCGAAAAATTTAAAGGAGTTCCGGGAAGGATGGAGTATGTATTACACGATCCTTTTCATGTGGTGGTGGATTACGCGCATACGCCGGATTCGCTTAAAAGCGTGTATTCATTTTTAAATTCGCAGAAAAAAGGAAAAATGATTTGCGTGCTTGGATCCGCAGGAGGCGGACGCGACAAATGGAAGCGTCCCGAGTTCGGAAAAATTGCCGGGGAATTTTGCGATGAAATTATATTAACCAACGAAGACTCCTACGATGAAGATTCTCAAAAAATTCTCGAGGAGATTGCGGCGGGATTACCCGCAACGCGAATCATGAAGTATAAAAACATACTTGATCGCCGCGGAGCGATTCATGACGCCCTAATGTTAGCAAAACCCGGCGATACGGTAGTTATAACCGGCAAAGGATCGGAGCCGTGGATCATGGGTTCCAATGGCGCTAAAACCCCATGGGACGATCGGGAAGCGGTGAGGGAAGAATCCCAAAAAATTGACGTGAAAAAATAAAAAACCTACTCTAGCGGTAGGTCTTTATATGGGAGGCAACTAATGTTGCTTAAATCATTTGAGGGAAATTTGGAAGCTGTACGGGAAATGGCGAAGCATCAAATGGGAACGATTAATCCTTCGGAATTGGGAAGATCGATGACGCAATCATTTATTGTGGAATTTCGGGCGGCACTTCACGGCCAGCCCATACATCGTGGTGTATTTCCGGAGTCAAAAGAAGTGGAGCTCGTCCATGTAGGTAAATTGCTTCGAAATAAAAATGTTCTTACCTTTGTTCCCTACGATGAATTGCGCAAGGATGCGGCGGAACGAATATGTAAACTTGGGACATTTTTAAGGAAATGGCTCAAAAGTGAGCATTCAAATTTTTTGGGCGCATTTACATGGGGTACGGTTTTTTATAAGTCACGTCTCCATTTTGGCCCCGCATTTTTGCCGTGTTACGACATGTTGGTGCATCTCGGAATAGATATTCTTGGGCGGTTAATGAAAAAAGATAAAATGCTCAAACGCATTTCCCTCGAAAAATGCGAAGAAGCCTTTTGTTTATATATACACGATGCGATTGCTTCGGGATGCGGAATCGAAATTGAATGGCTAGGAGTTATTAAACCCGATTTTTCTCTTGAGATTGATGCGCGGTTTGAGGAAGAATTGAAGATTTTACATAATCCGCCGCCCGTAGCGAAGGATCCCGACTTCTTTTTTTCTGATCTCAAAACAGGATCACTTCCGCGGTTTTCACACGGAGGACTGGTAACAAAGAAACATTAAAAAACACACGCGGGCCCCCGCGTGTTTTATTGTTGTGTTATTTGTAGCATATCTGTTGACGCCTCTTTGTATCTAAGGTATGGATGAAGCAGATAGTGCATCTTTGACAATTGAATAAAAGGGAGATTTTATGCACCAAAAAGAATTTTCACTGATGCTACACAGGATCATGGCGCGGACACGCGCTACTACTGAAATGCTGATTTTGCATCGCTCCGATATATTTGGGGCGTTTCTTACCGGGCTCGGACAAGAAGCCGTGGCCGCAGGCATTATGGGTGCATTGCTCGACATGGGCATTGCCATGCAGTCGCTGAAAAACGGAGATCATCGAAACCAGTGGGCGCTTGCCGCGGGGCTGGATGAAATTACCAGAGTCTCGGGGCATAACCACATGCTCGAGATTATGAAAAACCACTTGTGTAAGGCGACGAGCGCAAACAAAGGGTTAGATGGAAATATTCATTGGGGCTGTCTTGATTGCATGCTTTTGCCGTTCCTCTGTTCAGATATGGGGCGCTTGCCGCCGGTTATTTGCGGTATGGCGGAAGAAATTGCGCGGCGCGATACATGGCGCACAATGCCTGTGCGTGACCGCCCGGTGGGTGTAGTATTTTTCGGAGAAGGTGCGGATTCGCAGGGTGTAGTGCATGAGACCAATGTCATGACTGCCGCTTCGAACTGCAAAAGAAGTGAAAAGGAAACTGCGCCATATTTGAAATATGGCGATCCACTGCTTCCGGTGTCGGGAGTGCTTCGCGGAACGCCGCTTGTCGAAATTGTGATGGTAAATGAGCATTCTATTTATACCGATCCCGCGGATGAACATGGGCATTCAGACTTAGCCGCTAGAGCAAAGGGGTACGGCAATATGGCAGGCATCAACGTTGGTGGTGATGACGTGGAGGCGATATGTTCCGCGGGGCGTAGTGCGGTGTATTCGGCGCAAGAATTTGTGGCAACCCGCATGGTGGTGCATACCTATCGCCGCACAGGTCACAACGAAGATATGATTCGCCGAAATCCCACTGTGCTTGAGGAGGCGCGTGAAGCGTTTCGCAAAGGCAATTGGGGACATGCGATTGACTGGGCGGATGGGAAGATTGAAGGAGTTGACCCCGAAATTTTTAGAGAAAAATGGAAACGTGAACCATTGCGCCTGCATCGCAAAAAATTAATCAGCGCCGGACTTGCTAGCGAGAAGGAACTTGATGAAATTATCTGTAGTGCGCGGGAAGAGGCGTGGGAACTTTATACAAAAGCAAAAGCGGAGCCCGATGTTACGCCGGAAGATCATAAAAACCATACTTCTGTTTTGATGCCGTTTCCGCAGTGGACTTTGTCCGAAGAAAAGCCGAGGGTAGCTACCAAACATAAGCGGCTTGGATATAACGATGCATATATAGAAATTTTAAGGGAGGTGCTTGAAAAGGACTGGCGGGTTACATTTTTTGGGCAAGATGTGCGTACGGGAGGCGTGCTGGTGCCTACACGCAAACTCGCGGAACAATTTGGGCCACTGCGCGTATTTAATACGCCAATCACCGAGGAAGCCACGCATTCAAATGCCGCGGGTCGCTCGCTTGTGGGCGGTCGGCCGATTGTAGAGGTACAACAATTTGCCCCATTTTCCGCCGATGCGTTTGCTTCCATGCTCACAGTGGTTGCAAATAACTTCTACCAGAAAAACTTGAGGTTTCCGTTTATCAATATTTTCCATTGCGGTGTGGTACGCGACGGCGGCTCGGGGGAATATCATGAAATGATGCCAGAAGCCTTTATCACCGCGATGCAGGGTATCGTGGTAGTGGCGCCGGCGGATGCATATGATCTTATCGGTCTTATGCGCGCGGCGCATGAGTACGAAGGACCGGTGGCGGTGATTTTGCAGATTCATGCGGCAAATAAAGATGAATTTGCATCAGATATTCCGGCGGAAAGCTATTGCATTCCTCTTGGGAAAGCAAAAGTAAAACGCGAGGGAAGCGATTTCACTGTCATTGCATATGGCGCTTCCTGTGTCAGGACAGCGCTAAACGAAGCGGAAGAGCTGGCCAAAGAAAATATAAGTGTTGAAGTAATCGATATGCGCACTGTCTGGCCGTTTGATCTCGATACCCTGCGGAGATCTATTAAAAAAACACGGAGGTTCACCGTATTTCAAGAAGACCGCGAATCGCGCGGAGTGGGGAACACGCTTGTTTCCGCGCTTTTAAAGGGGAAGGACAGTGTACTTACTTATCTCAACATGGAATCGGTCGAGGTATTGGGCGCGCTTGACGTCCCTGCACCGACCGCTCGTGCGCTTGTCTGGCATCGTTTGCCGTACGAGGTGGTCAATGTAGAAAAACTCGATCATAAAAACCGGCCGATCTGGAAACCCATTCATCGCTCGCCAAAGCTTGCGCGAATGATTAAGGTTTCGTGCGGCGCATAACAATAAAAAGCTTAGCTTACTCGCTCGAGGCTAAGCTTTTTTAAACCAAAGAAGAGGAGATACCGATGACCATAAAATTCGGGTTTTTTGTTTCGGCAGGCGGATCAGGGGAATACGGAGGACTAACGGAAGCAGAAATAAAAGAGTGGTATGTGAAGCCGGGAGATGCGGTGAAAAAGGGAAGTCTTTTGTGCGCTGTGGAATCGGATAAAGCATCGTTCGATGTTGAAGCAATATGCGACGGGATTATAAAGACACTCAATTATGAGGCGGGCGAGAAATGGCAGAGGGGACCGGAAGAGGAGACGCCCTATGGTGCGCTGTTATTGCCGGAACTTGGCACTTTCGACCCGCTAGAGGAAAATGCCAAAAATATGAACGTATTGCCGCTAAGTGCAACGACGAAGCCAATAGAAAAAGAAGCAAGAAAACCATTGATTACCGCGCTCGCGAGGAGAAAAATAGACGAACATAATATATCGTTCGATGAATTGAAAAAAGTTTTTCCAGAAAAAGACAGGATTGAGGCGGAGGACGTCGATCGGTATATGGAATTATGCGGGAAACTGCAAGAATTGGCAGAACAACTTTCGGGACAAACCACAGAAGCAAAATCGGAACAAATGAAAAAAAAGAGTGAGCCGACTGAAGAAGAATTAATGGCGGCGGAAGAACGTATGCGAGAACGCATAAATGTGCATGTTCAAAAAACACTCGCACGCGCAGTGCCGGCAGCACGCAAGCGTGCGGAAGAGCTCGGTGTTTGGCTTGGTGATGTTGTGGGAACGGGAAGTGACGGGTTGATTACCGTACAGGATGTGGAAAATAAAGCCGCGGAGCAAGAAAAGGGGATACCATCCTTGCCGACGAATGCGCCAATGTCGCGGCTTATTCATCCATCGTTTGAAAATGCGGAACTTATTGAAACACCGACGCCTTTGCGAAAAGCGATTGCACGGAATCTTAAGCTCTCGAAAGATAACATTCCGCACGCCGGAGATGAGGTAGTAGTGGATATGACGAGGTTGGTGCAAAAACACAATGCGATAAAAAAGATTTGGGAGAAAGCGTTTACTGCCGAACTCAAATATGACCACTATATCATGTATTTTGTGGCACAAAATATTTTACGTCCGGAATTCAAAATTCTCAACGCCTACTGGGATATTAATGATCCGGCAAATCCAAAAATCGTCTGCATACCTCATGTGAATTTAGGCATTGCGGTAAAGACCTCCGACGGACTCATTGTGCCGGTGGTGCAAGAGGCCGAGAAATTGGGATTTCCGGAGCTTGCGCGGAAAGTAAACGAGCAGGTGAAAAAAACGATTGAACGCAAACTTATGCCTGCGGATTATCATAATCTTTCAGTGACTGTAAATCGCGCGGCATATTTCGATGCAACATTTGGTGAAATAATCGGCGGCGAACGCCCCGAACCGATTATTCCCTATACCACAGGGATAAATGGAGAACGCTCGACTACGCTGATTCTTGCGTTCGGAAAAATGCAGGAGCAAAACGGAAAACATCTTTTGAGGATTGTGTTTCGGTTTGACCACCGCATCGTGGACATAAGCCCCCCGCTTCCTTTTGTGTGGAAGTTGAAACAGTTTCTTGAAAAAGATATTTTTGAACTTTTTTAACAATTAAAAACCGTTCCTATACGCAGGAGCGGTTTTATTATTCGTGTCCATTTTTTCAAAACATATGCCGTAAGGGGCATATAGTTTGGAAAATGCGCGGACAATGAGGAGAAGCACTTCTTTGCATGTGATGCGAATACCAAGCTCTTCCTCAAGCGAGGTCATGGGAATATCAAGTCCGCAAGGGAAGATATAAGAAAAATAGCGGAGATTGGTTGATACATTGAATGCAAAGCCGAAACGGGTAATGAGGTGTCCATCTGGCGCGCGCAGCGCTGAAATGGCGCGCTGGGTAATTTTGCGTTTTCCGGTAATCCATACGCCCTTTGCATAATGATATTGTGAAAGTTCGGAATGGGGTGTCGGTGCGGCAGAGAGTCCGAGTCCCGAAAGAAAGCCGATTATTCCATCGATGAGCGACGTGCTAAATTCGATAAAATCAAAAGGCAATACGGTGATATCAAGTATCCAATAGGCGACAAGCTGTCCGGGGCCGTGATATGTTGCATTGCCTCCGTGGCGGACTTTTATAATCGGCACATTGAGGTTTGCAAATATTTCGTACGGCACGCGGAGCTGCGTTTCGATCGGCTTATTATGGCTATAGGTAAAACAATGCGGATGTTCCGCGAATAAAAGCATATTTTTTCTTTCCCCTGCGTAATTTTTTTGAAAGAGCGCATCTTGAAACGCTAGTACGGATTCAATCGGTTGCATGCCAAGCCAATCCCAATAGATGGTGTGCATAGTACCCCCTCTTTTCCTTTGGTTCTGTTATATGGTAATTTACCATAAAGAACAAGCAGTATACGAAGCTAAGCTTCGTGTGTTACAATGTTT
Organism: Candidatus Sungiibacteriota bacterium; assembly: GCA_016181585.1. Lineage (GTDB taxonomy): Bacteria > Patescibacteriota > Minisyncoccia > Sungbacterales > HO2-52-23 > JACOYX01. Next base: position 22,531 of record JACOYX010000018.1, read on the forward strand.
CGTAGATATGCAAGAAGAATATAACAAAGAACGGTTTCATCCGTTCGCTCAAAAAGAGGTTGCTACGCCGCATGACCCGGGAAAAGAATTTCAATCGTTTATGGAAGAACGCATGCGGCTTTTGCTTGCGGAAAAAGAAAAGTATCGCGGTCCCGATGTACCCGTAGAAAAAGTAATTTCTGCATTGTATACAGAAAGCGAAATTGGCCGTCTGGTTCGGGAAAATCCTCGATTGCAATTTAGCGTCACTCAAGCGCGGTGGACCGGATCATTCGCGTCAATGGCGGAGCGGGGCAATTATTATCTTAAGAAAACGCTTGCGGAATTTTTATTTAACCAAGAAATGCGCAAAAAAATTAATCTCGGGCTTGCCTATCACGGAGTTGCGGGAGAGGTGATGGCGCGCCAAGTGCTGGAGAAAAGCGGTGTGGCAACCGCCCATGCGCGTCCCGAGCTTGATGCGGCATGCGGGGTTGATTTGTTGGGATATAAAAAAACAACAGACGGCAGGGAATTGTATTTTGCCATCCAAGTTAAAACAAATCCGACGAGCGAAAAAGTACGTTTTGAAAAATTGACGAAAGAATCAATGCAGGCGTTGAAAAGCAAAGCCGCTCGGTCGCCGGATGAAGAAGAAATTGTAAACAGCGGGGATCGGGCTATTGAAGCGGTATCACACATGCGGCGGTTATCTCAAAAACCATACGAGCCGTTTCTTTTTGTCATGCCATCAATTCGTGTGGTACATGACATGCATGCGGTTAATTTAGGGTCATTTAAGCTGAACCCGGAACTAGTTGACAAATTCGCTCAAAATGTGTTAAAAATTAGTTAGCTATTAAAGGAAAAATATGGCCGACAATAATAAACAAGATGATCTTTTTACGCCTTTTGGGGCGATGTCCATGACCAAAGAAGAAGAGGATGATTTTTTGGCAAATTTTGCAAAAGCGGGGGAAATTTTATTTGGAGAAGATGAATCATCCGTTTCTTCAGAAGAAAACAAAAAAACAAAGAAACAAAACAATCCGCAGTAAAGCTCTGCGGATTTTATATTCTCACCACCTAATCGCGCGATCGCGCGATTAGGTGGTGAGAATATAAAAAATAAACACCCCTCTCCAAAGAGAGGGGAATGGGTGTTTTTTACGGATACCATAGATAGTATCCTATCGCAACTCCGGCGAAAATGCCGAGAATCGCAAAAAGAACAGGGAGTGGGTTATGTATGGCTCCATGAAAGAGCCATACGATTACCTGCCACAGGTGGGGAATAAGCCATCGAAAGAAATTCCATACCTGCCCGATGACCCATGAAATCAGGCCGAGAGCGAGGTGGACAAAACCTTCGATGGTGCGGGCGGCGAGACGGCCAGTCCACCGAAAATAGGGGGCGGGATTTCCGTGATTCCGATGAATGGAGATCACGAGTCCAAAACCCCAGAAGAAAACAACAAATCCTAGTACTGACGCGACGAGCCGCCAGCAATAATCCATTTTTACCATCCTTGCCTTCTGTAAAACTCTTTCTGTTTTTTCCGGTTGTACCCCTTATTGCCCTTTGGTGATCCTTGCGGACCGCCAGTTTTTTGCGGCAAAGGAATTCTGCCGAGCTCAATTTTCCGTTTGGCTTCTTTCCTCATCCTTTTCTCTTCTCCTTTTACTAGTTTTCAAAAATCTATCCTCCCATCAAAATTTCCGATTGTTCAGAATCTTTGATGGATGCTCAAGATTGTTTCTTGAGCAGATTTTTTCATCTCCATTGTTTAAAAAAAGTCACAGACTACTGCTTCCGGAAACCGAGAATGGCGGGAGTTTTTTGAACTGAAGATTTTACTGTCTCAAACTCCCGTTCCAGTAAACTCCACTCCTCGTCCGAAAGTTCGACGGTTGCGTCGATGTCGGGATATTTTTCTGGTGGAAACTTGTCGATGTTCCGTGCACCGATTTTGTTGAGTTTTTGGAAGAACTCGAGTTGCTCTTCCATCCACTCGTGATAAGGCGGCAGTTCTTCCTCTACCATTTTCTTAAAATCACGAACGGTTCCCATGATTCCTCCTTTTTATTTTCCGTAAAGATCTTTAGGGTTTCCCCCTTTCAGAAATTTGAACTATTCAAATCTCTGAAAGGGAGGCGAGTCTTTTCTCGCGCTCCGGTTTTTTGAAAGGGTTTGGGGCTCCCGGATAATATGCGTGCTCTCGCACTGCATCAGCGAAATGCTGTGGACATGTCTCCGTCGAGCGATGACAATAGCCCAATTATCCGAGGAGTTGTTCCCCTTACATTGCACCCTTGGGCAACGCACGCGGCTTGGCATTTCCGCGCGTGGGTTTTGGTGAGTGTCTTATATGACCCGGCTTTTATTATATGTTCAAGAGCTGCCAACTCTCTCCCATATACGCCCAAAACCGGGTGACACCACCTCTCGAGGGACCCATCGACCCCCGAACCCTTCTACTCGACAGGGCCGCCGCATTTGTGACCGCAATGATGACCAAATGCTTTTCCCTGCCGGCGGAGCAGCCGCTTCACTTTGCGTTCATCACGCTTGGTGAGTTTTAACGGCTTGCCCCTCGCAACCGCCATATCCTGGTAGCAGTCATAGCGGAACGACACGGAGATTTTTCTTCCCCGGTACCAAACCGATTCACCGCAATACCATGCCATGGCGATCCTCCTTTTTCAAAATTTTAAATAAAATTAAAGAACAACGGACGAGAGTGTGGCGTGGCGGCGCCGTACTCCCTGGGGACACCGCGACTTGCGTCGCGTGTCCGCGGGCGATAATTTCATCATTTTTATATTTATCGCCTAGCCCCATTGATTTGCTACCGCCATAACTCCCCGAAGGGATTTCAAGTAATCCATGATGAGCGCGGTTATTCAGGGGTTTGGTCCGCGCTACGATTGGGAACTTCTCCCATCAAAATCTTTATCTTTCCTTTTACAAAAGAAAAACTTTTATGGAAGCCCGAACTTTGATTTATTCGTTCGGGCACTTTTGCGCAATACGGTCTCGCTCATGCTTATAAGAATATGGCTAGTATTCTTTTATTTCACATGAATCCCCGTTCACGTGCCTTGCGTTGGCACGGGAGGTTTCGAAACTCTAGTATTCCGATTCCAGAGTTTCGGCAATCTTTCGATGCAATTCTCCACTTGCAATCATGCTTTTAGGCAGATTACAAAGGAATGCTCCGAGAGGATTGCATGACCCATCACATCTACCCCTTACAATGCTCGTAAGATGTTGTGCGTGGACCACGCGCTCTTCCTCCATATAAATGACGTCAAGCGAGTCTGCGTGGAAATCACCATTGCATCCGTGATTCCACTGGAGCTTTCCGTCATCTTCCGTCATACCATGTTCAGTGGTCTGACGATAAGTTCGGAATTTTCCTTGCATGGTTCACCCCCTTTCTTTCTCCTGCGAGCCACCGCAGGATTGGTTTTGGTAAAAAAGAATTTTCGGAACTTCTCCCATCAAAATCTCTTAATGATTAAGAAACTTTGATGGGAGTCCGATGATCTTGTGAATCATCGGACAAACTAGCAGTGTTTTACTCAGGGATTTTGTTTGCCACCGCCGCGAGACGGTCGGCTTCCGCCCGGAGTATGTTCACTGCTTCTACCAACGCGACTTTGCAGCCACGCTGGTCGGGGTACACATTCAAACCGCATCCTGCCTCCTGCGCTTTATGTAAGGCATTGAGCGTGTTACGTACCCCACTGAAAATTTCATGTACTAAACCTTCATTAACCATCTTCTCCTCCTTTTGGTCCTCTTTTTGGTTGGCCAATGGTTTGTTTAAATTTTGTTTTGTATAAAAGAACTTTGGAATGGCCAGCGGAGCCGCAAAAAATACGCGGACGCTGGCTATAAAATATGCGGCTAGGGCATCTCCGTTACTGGTCTCGCACAGGCTACCTCCTTGCCCGAGCTCCAGTTCCCACTAAAACCTTTGCGGCCGCTTACGCAAAGGGGTTTCCCAAGTATCCATCGGGGCAGCGATGGATCGCTCCCGTGGGAGTGCTTGGGATTCCGGCCTCAAAATGCCGGAAGGAGATGTTTCGCTTACCGGTTCTTACTGAAAGAACCGCTTGCGTCTCGAGGCCTCGTCCCCGAGAATAAGCAAAAACGTTGGGTTTCAGATCTCCCATCGAAGCAAGAGAGCGTAACGAATAATTATATAAGGTTCGCTCTCGCGCTTCGATGGAAGCAGAAGGCGCTGGTCGCTTTCTGCTGTTGCGGGGTTTTTACTTACTACGCGGGTCCTCTGCCTCCCGCGCCTCCAGCCAGCTTTCGCGGCTGGAGTGGACAACACCCCGATTGTCGGTGACATATTGATAATCGACGGGGCGGACCCCCTCAACGATCATCGCTAGCCGCTCCTCCAACGTAATTGTGGTGTTTTCCATTTTCCTTCCTCCTTTTCTAAGAACATAGAGAGATTGTAAATTTTCTCCCACCGAAGTAGCGACTGGTTGTTAGCCACTAGAAGTTAGTAATTTTTTAGTTTACTAGTGGCTAGGAACTAGTTGCTAGTCGCTATTTCGGTGGAAGGGGATAGAATTACCCATCCCTCAATCCCCACCTCCTTCTTAAAATGTTTAAGTTTTTCCCAAACCGTTATGCCTACATTATACACAATCTATATAATTTGTCAAGTAGCGATGACATAATGAAGAAGTAATCCCTAAAAAATGGCTTATATAAAGCAAAAATTAGAGATAAATATTTTTATCTCAAGTAAAACATTTTATCTTTTTAAAACCGAAGATAATTAAAAATTAACTTACTCTTCACCAAAGGTGCATCGGATCTTTCCATTTTATAAGTAAGAAATAGTGTGAGAGGTATGGGCAAATATCTAGACTGGCGCACTTCAGGCTTGAATTTTACATTTACTTGACACCACATGTATTTATGTATATAATATGGGTAGATGCCGCGCACTAAGGGCGGCATCTAACTGGTTCTTTCTGGAGGGTTCTTGAGTAAATGTCTTCTCTACTGGATTCCTGCGCATGGCAGGAATAACAGAAGAGGGTGCTCAAGGAATTGGTGAGCGAGGGCGTGTTCTCGACCACTTAAGTCCGACCGGACGGGTTTAGGACATGCTCAAAAAGTTTTTTCAAGCTCGCCATTTTTTTGTTCTCCTGTATGGCGAACAAAAAAAGAACCCCCTCCGATTCAGAGAGGAGGGATAATATAATGGGCGGCATGTAATTTTTTGGTCCCTTTTATATTTTTGGAAAATTTAAAAAAAAAGAAAAACGACGGAAAAAGAAAACAAAAACAAATTGGTATAATTAAAAGGGGACTACGCAAACGCGTACCCCCTTTATTTTTAATCAGTGGGTCTTATTAATTTCCAAAAAAGCATGAAAAGACTTCGAAAAGAATCCGCAACGCTCGAATGCTGGATAATAGTGCCTGATGGTTTACCTTTAAGGGCGGCAATTCCTATCTTGTCATCATAGATGGTGAGATCGATATTAATGGGCAAATCCTGTGCTGACACATATTTTGATTCACGAAGCGATGCATTATCTTTTTCTTTCAAGAAGTCGCCGCGAGAAGAGGTATAGATAAGCGATGAATGGATGCCGTGTTTTACCCTTTCTGAAATATAAGTACTCGGATGTTCCGGAAAAATATCAAGCACGTTGTCCGCGGAGGCAATGGAATATATATGTTTTTCCTTTGTTGATAAAAAATCTTCCTGCATTCTCAAAAGCCCTTCTCTCCCTTCAAAAAAACGCACTTGCGGTTTTGAGTCTGAAAGGCGAAAGAGCGCCTCGAGTTCGGGGAGGAACTTGGCAAGTTCCTCTTTTTTGTGTTCGGCGGCTTTGCGTTCTTCTTCGATGACGGACAGGAGCTGGTTCGGATCCTCCGCGATGAAAAATTGTTTTTTGCCTTTGGTCTGCGTGCTTGCGAGACCAAGTTTTTTCAAGCGTTCGATTTGGACATAGGCGGTAGGGCGGTTGATTTCCGCTTTGGTGGAAATCTGGAGCATGGTCGAGGGACCGAGCTCGAGCATGGCAAGATATACCCGCGCCTCGTTTTCCGAGAGGCCCATTTGTCGGAGTTGATTAAGCATGTTGGATTTACTATAGTTTGAGTATACCATATAAAAATGGAAAGCGAAAATATAAAAACAAACTTTTAAACTTTAAACTTTAGGACTTACGCGTTTGAAAAGGAATACTTTTTTATATAGATTGCCGAGTCCAGATAGTAATCGTGACTCGCAATGACATCAAACGCGTAAGTCCTAACTATGTAGGCATGCCCAACACATTTGATCTCCAAATTCAATCCACCGCATCCGATGGTAAACACACTCCGCGTGAGATTGTCATTATGGCAAAAGAGCTCGGGTTGCAGACGATCGCGCTTACCGACCATGATACGGTGTCGGGGATTGCCGAAGCGCTTGCGGCGGGCGCGGAATGTGGCGTGCGTGTGATTCAGGGGATCGAAATGTCGGTGGAAGAATACGGCGCGCATATTTTGGGATTTGGCGTGAATCATGAAAATGCGGATTTTTTGGCTGAATTGCAAAAATTTAAAGAAGGCAGGCTGGAGACTGCAAAAACAATGGTGGAAAATTTGAAGCGAGCGGGATTTGCGGTGGATTGGGAAGATGTGGAGCGGGAAAAAACGGGTGAGGTGGTGGCGCGGCCTCATCTGGCGCGCGCGGTAATGAAGCGGCCGGAAAACAAAGAAAAACTATCGGGTGTCCAGTCGGTGCATGATTTTATCGAACGATTTTTGGCAAACGATAGTCCTAATTATGTAAAACGCACGGCGATTTCCGCAAAAGATGCGATTGCACTTTTGCATAGCGCCGGGGGTGCGGCGGTGTGGTCGCATCCGGCTATACATTTTAAAGGAAATTATGAAGAGCTTGAAAGTTTTTTAAAAAAGTTGATTGAGTGGGGCATCGACGGCATTGAAGTGTTTAATGCTCCGCATACGGAAGATGACGCGGAATTTTTGCAGGGTCTTGCCGTGCAGTACAATCTCTTGCGGACGGCTGGTTCGGATTTCCACGAAAAAGGCGACCATCCTGCCGATCCTGAAACGGGCTTGCACTCCGCACGGACGCTTGGCGACTACGAAACATACGGCTTTGATACGAATGATATTGTTGAAAAATTGGATCAGATAATGAAGCAAAAAATTGACATCTCTGGCGGTTGATTTTATCCTGAAGCCAGAACTTTGCTTTTTCAGGAGCCCCTGTGCAATACGAGGCAGAGCCAAAGACGTTGGTGGTGGTTTACGATTGGTGTATTCCCTTAAGGCAATTCCAGAAGATAATACCTCCCCGCGTTGAATTTGCGAAGCATATTTTCGCATGTTTGGCGATAAAGCAGGATTTGCTGCGGATCAATGACTACGCATTTTTTGCGCATGTGGCGGATGTTTATTGCGTCAAATATCCAAATTGCAGGATCGTGATTATAACGCAGGATCAGAGTTTTTCAGACGAGGTGGAACGGCATAAAGCATACAAAGATGGTACTGTCGAAGTGGTGACCATCATTCCCTGCAATAGTGAAATTATGAATAATAAGCGCGCCGAAGAAGTTGCGGGGATGCTAATCAAAAAATACGCCGCAAAAAAGGCGGAAGCGGCGGTTTAACGCTTTTTTAACGTAGCGGGGACATAATTTCTAAAACCGCGCGCAATCGGCTGCGCGGTTTTTATTTTTTTATACATTGTGGTATAATATTTCATAATTTATATGAAAGAGCGGGTTACGCTAACTACGAAAGATAACTATACTCTTGCCGCAGATTTTTATCCGGTTGAAGCTTCGGAAACCGGAATTATTTTGTTGCACATGATGCCCGCGGACAAAACAAGCTGGACTGCTTTTGCGGAGAAGCTTCAAACGCGGGGCTTCCATGCGCTTGCTGTTGATTTGCGCGGCCATGGCGAATCGCAAGATGGTCCGCAAGGATATGAGCGGTTTTCCGATGCCGAGCATCAAGATTCGTATCGCGATGTCGAGGCCGCCGCAGATTTTTTACACTCACGCGGAATAAAAAAGGTGAATCTAGCTGGCGCTTCCATTGGCGCGAATCTGGCGCTTTGGTATTTGGCGGATAATCCGGAAATTCGCTCCGCAATTTGCTTATCTCCGGGACTTAATTATCGGGGCATCGAAACGGAGCCTTTAACGAAACGAGTGGGCAAGGAGCAAGGGGTCTATTTTGTCGGATCGAGCGAAGACGAGAGGTCTTCAGGAATTTCGGCGGCTCTTGCCGCCGAACGCCTTTACGAATTGTGCACAGGGGGAAAAGCATTGAAAATTTTTGACGGCGCGGGGCATGGCACAGTCATGCTTGAGCGGAATCAGGATTTCATGGATATTCTTGTTGGCTGGCTAGAAAAAAGAAATAGACCTACTGCGTAAAGATTTTCGTAACGAAATTTCAATTCGCGCCAAAATCGTTGAATAAATTTTGCGGCCTATCGGCTTAGATAAGCCAAGAAATTTTGAAGCGATTTTGGCCTAAATTAAGAAATTGCAGTAGAAGTATCTTTGCGCAGTAGGTCTAATACATAAACAGTGAATAAAACAAATAAAAAGCGGGCGCATACTATTCTTACTCTTTTTATCTGCATAGCGCTTCTCGGAGCGATATTTTTTGTTTTTTCATTTTTTCGTATTTCGGAAAAAAAGCTTGGAGACGGTAAAGAAATGGAAATGCCTGTCGGCGAAGCGGCAAAAGAATCTTTTGTCGAATTTGCGGATGCAAAAGTTTCGGTTGCCATCGCCGATACGCCCGCACTCCGCGCGCAGGGCCTTTCCGGGGTAAAAGAATTGCCGCAAAATAGCGGACTGCTTTTTCTTTTGAACATGCCAGCTTTCCATTCGTTTTGGATGAAAGATATGCTGATACCGATTGATATCATCTGGCTTCGCGGCGGGACGGTGGTAGACGTAACGGCTCGTGCCATGCCGGAGCCCGGCAAGGCTTTACAGGATCTTACTATATATATGCCGCGAAAAGAGGCAGACACGGCGCTTGAAGTGAATGCCGGTTTTGCCGCGGCGCACGGCATCAAGGAGGGGATGACGGCACATATCGCGGTGAGGGGAGAGGAATTGAGCGCACCGCTTGAAAAAAGCGCGGCCGCGCCGGTTTCCGGTTCCGCTTTTTTTATTTCAGCATTGCGTTCGCGCGAACGCGCGGGAAACGATTTGAAAATTGAAAAAACGCTGGCGGAAACCGAGGTGTATACAAAATATCTGATTTCGTATTTTTCTGACGGTTTGAAAATAAGCGGTATTATGAATGTGCCGAAAGGGGACGCGCCGAAAAACGGTTTCCCCGTGCTTATTTTAAACCATGGCCTTATCGGCAAAGATATTTATTTTCCCGGCAGAGGATCAAAACGCGAGCAAGATTTTTTTGCGCGCCACGGATATGTGGTTATTCACCCCGATTACCGCGGGCTCGGAGAATCGTCTGACGATATTTCAGCACATCATGATTTTTATGTGGGATATAGTTTGGATGTGGCGCATCTTGTGGATGCGGTAAAAGAGCGGGATTTTGATTTTATTGACGAGCGAAGAATCGGCATGTGGGGACATTCAATGGGAGGCGGCATTGCGGCGCGGGTTTTGCTCCTGCGTCCGGAAATTCGCGCGTTTGTTTTTTTTGCTCCGATAAGCGCGGATGCCGAAGACAATTTTTATGAACTTACCAAAGAAGAAATCGCATGGCTTCGCGAAACCTACGGTCCCGCGGGGGCGCGAGTGTACCGCGAGATTTCCCCGATTACTTATTTCCATCTCGTTTCTTCGCCCGTGCAGTTGCACCATGGTACTGCGGATAAAGATGTGCCGATTTCTTTTTCTGAAAATATGTATACTGTTTTGAAAGGTTACGGGAAATACGTTGAATTTTTTGTATACCCCAACGAGCCGCATGAATTTATCAAGGAGTGGCCGCTTGCCGCGGAGCGGTCTTTGCAGTTTTTTGATCGGTATGTGAAAGAATAATCTCACTTAGCGGTGAAACCGCTAAGTGAACTATTAGACCTGCTGCGTAAAGATTTTCGTGACGAAAATATTTACGCAGCAGGTCTATTGAAATTATTTGGAAAACATAGTATGATGCTTTCATACTATTTATGAACGACGCACGAGACACATTGGTTATAGACCTCGAAACGAAGAAATCGTTTGCGGAGGTTGGGGGCGAGCGCAATATCCGCGAACTCGGGATTTCTGTTGCCGGAGTATATTCTTATCTAAAGGATAAATTTTTTGCATTTGAAGAGCATGAACTTGCCGAGGTGGAGACTATGCTAAAAACCACGGATCACGTGATCGGTTTTAATATCAACCATTTCGATATTCCGGTGCTGATGCCTTACTTAAAAGAAGTTACTTTCGACACGATCGCCGTCACGGATATGTTCGCGGATGCGGTGGAATTTTTGGGACATCGTGTGGGATTGAATGCGCTTGCGCAGGCCACGCTTAATGCCGCAAAATCCGGCAACGGGCTTGAAGCGCTTGAGTGGTTTAAACAAGGGAGGATCGAGGATGTAAAGAAATATTGCATTCAAGACGTAAAAATCACCCGTGATTTATATGAATACGGAAAAAAATACGGGCATGTTTTATTTCAATCGTTTGTCGACCAAAAACAGCACTCGATTCCCGTGCGGTGGGGCTCGCATATAAAAGTGCCTGTTCGAAAAATTTTGGAAGATGCGTTTACACAAAGGGCGCGGCTTGCTATAGAATATGTGTCTTCCGCGGATGAAGAAGGTCTCGGCTTTAAAAAAGAGCGTCTGATCGATATTTATAAAATCAAAAAGGAAGAGGTGGAGGCATACTGCCACTTTCGGAAAGGCTTGAGGAACTTCCGCATTAACCGTATTCTCAAAGCGGATCCCATGGCGGAAACCTATGTGGTGCCCGCAGACGTACAGAACTCGTTATTTTAAAAGGAGAGTGTATGAGCATCGAAGAAGCAATATTTAAAAGCCAAACGTTCGGCACGCTGAAGTTTTCCGAAATGATGGACGAAACAAAGCGGTTCATCGCGCGCGATCCGGATCGTTTTTATAAAATAATTATCGGCACTGATTCAAACCCGGCAGTTCCGACGGTGCTTGTGACAGCCATTACCATCTGGCGCGTCGGCAACGGAGCGATTCACTTTTGGACGGAATCCGAGCGGAGAATGTTTCATTCTATGCGTGAGCGCGTATGGCAGGAAGCAATTAATTCCATCACTTTGGCGCAAGAGCTTCGCGGGCATTTGCGCGAACATTTAGGAGAAGACTTTTTCTGGGAAGGCAACGAAATCCATGTGGATATGGGCGAAAAAGGCCCGACAAAAGAATTTGTCGAAAGCGTGATCGGTATGATTAAGGGGTATGATTTTTTGCCCGTTATAAAACCCTATGCTTTCGGCGCGTCCGTTGTGGCGGACAGGCATACATAAAACCGGAGGCTGGGGGGGGTTAGAGAATGGAAACCGGAAAAAACTTCCCAAATGGGAAGTTTTTAAAATTCTTTTATGGGACTGTTGCCGAATTGCACTTTGTCGCGAAATTTCAGAAATTCGAGGCAAATACTCACACAAATTTTGCGGCCTTAACGCACGGCTATTTAAATTCTTCGAATGCTTTAAGTACGTCATAGCGGCTTACGACGCCGATGACGTGTTTTTTCGTATCGATAACGGGAATGGGATTTACGCGATGATGGTCTTTAAAGGCTTTCACCGCTTCTTCATAAGTGGCGTTTTCGGCAAGAGTGAGAGGATCTTTGTTCATCACATCTTCCACTTTTAGCGATGAGATTTCCTGCACTTCTTTTTGAAACTGTGATTTATCTTTTTGGAATACTTTTAGATTTTGCAGTACTGTCTGCAGAGTGGGGAGATGGATTGCGGCGCTTGAAACCATGTCATATTCGGTGAGGATGCCCACCAAAACATTCGAAGCATCAATAACGGGAACCCCGTCAAAACGATGCTCGGCAAGTATTTTGGCCGCATCGGAAATGGGTGCGTTTGGCGCGATCGATATTACCTCTTTTGTCATGATGTCTGTTACGGAAAGCATAAGAAAAATTTTAAAATGAAAATATCAAAATGCAAATTGGCGTTTCGCGCCAATTCGCATTTTACATCGGCATTTTTAAGGTTAAGAGCCTGCTCAAGTATACCAATCTTTCAAAATAGAGCTATATTGACATATATTTAAATTTGGTGTATAATTAACGTGTCTTTGAAATATATCATTTTTTTATATTCGGGGCTTTGAAACAGCCTTACCGACCCTCCTCGGTATGGTTTGTCTCTCTCTTTCTGGGAGTTTTTAAAGACTAAAGACATCTTGCATAATAAATTTCGTTACGAAATTTATTATGCAAGATGTCTTAGATTGGGAAGTCTTTTTGTTAGCATGAAATCAAGTAAGATATAGTTGTTCAGAAGCGGACATAAGCTTTCAGAAAGAGAGAGGCTAGGGGCCTCGAATATAAGGAAAGGATTGCTTGACGGCTTCAGCCTCCAATTGGGGCAAAAGTAACGAACACAAAGTTCGTTGCTTTTTTTTGGGAAGGCAACCATCCATGTTTCCCTTAATTCAGGGTTTGCTGTATAATGAACGCATGGAAAACCTGACGGAAAATAACCCTATTATACTTCTTGTCGAAGATGACAAGTTTTTGCGAAATATCATATCCCAAAAATTAACGCAGGCGGGTTTCCGCGTGGAAGAGGCGGTAGACGGCAAAGAAGCGCTCAAGAAAGTGGAATCCAAGGCTCCGAAGCTTGTACTGCTTGATCTTCTGCTTCCAGAAATAGACGGATTTGCGGTCTTGAAGCGTCTTCAAGAAAATAATGATCTCAAAAAAATTCCAGTCATTGTTTTAAGCAATCTCGGCCAAGACGAAGATGTGCGGAAGGCCAAAGAACTTGGCGCCAAGGACTACATGGTAAAAGCCTATTTTACTCCAACCGAAGTAATCGAGCGCGTGCAAAAAATTCTCCGCGAAGTGTATTTTTAATTCGTTTGTGCGTGGTATAAAATTATGATACGGTTTCCGTGGGCTGATGCCCGCGGTTTTTTATTATTAGGGAGCAAGTCTATCGGGACAGTTTCATCTTGTCCCCGTAGCTCAATGGACAGAGCGCAGGCCTCCGAAGCCTGAGATTGAGGTTCGATTCCTCATGGGGACAAAAAATGAGTCATAATGGGACTGTTGCCGAATTATCTTTGGCTACAATTCCATAAATTCGGTCAAATTTTCCAAAAAATTTCTTGGCTTACCTTGCAGGTAGGCCTCGAATTTTGTTTGAAAAATTTGCCTCGAATTTCTGAAAAGATAATTTGGCAACAGTCCCATAATAGCACAAATTTGAGTGTGCGCACGGAGCGCAAAAACTCTCTGTGGAAAAGTCTTTTTATGAGTTCTTTACAAAAAGGTGTACTATAAAAGCACATATGCATAAACATTTGTTGAAACATTCAAAATGGTATGTAGGCGGGGTTATTGTTTTTGTTTTGGCTGTTTTATTTTTTTTGAATCAATTAGTAACGCGGCCAGCGGGTAATGATAAAGATGGCACTCTATTAACCGAAGACTTGCTTCTTAAACAAGATATGGAGTTGTTAAGCGCTTTTAGCGCCGCCCATAGCGAAGCCGTAAATAACCAGGACGAACAGGTGGTTCTTAAACAGGAAATGGAATCTTTAAAAAATTTTGAAAGGACCAATCAGGATTCTTTATTTCAGGAAAAATAAATTTAACAAAAATAAGTATTCTTTTAAATAGGTTTTTAATTATTCATTTTTATGGACAAAACACGTATTTTTTTTATTGTTTTCGTTGTGCTTGCATTGGTAGGGGTATTTTCGCAAACACAAGCCGTGCATAATGTTTTTTCGTTGTCGCGCTTTGACTTTGCCGCAACAGCAATCACTGCAACATCTAAGCCTCTATGCGATCCTCCTAATTGCAATACTCCGGAACCTCTTAATGTTGGCGCCGTTACCCAACAAAAATTGTATAATGCTTCCACAGGGCAGGGCGATATTGCGATGAGCGGAAACTTAACTGTTCGTAGAAATATATTATTTTCCACTGTGTTGGGGACGCGTTTGATGCTCGGTGCGACTAGTCCGGAGGAAGTTTTTCATCCCGGTGTCAAATTGGATATTACTTCAGCTCCCGGGCGCGCTCCGAACTCACAAGTCGGCATGTATATACGGAACACAGGTACTGTGGGTGATACCGGTCTCGCCATTCAAAAGGGCGGTACTTGGGATGCGGCTATGTTTGTTGCAGATGACCGTACGTTGGTGATTAAAAGCCGAATTGGAACCAAGGCAACGGGGAAGCCCCCTACGCCTATCAGCTTTAATACCGACGATATTGGGCGTCTTTATATTACCGGTGATGGTAAGGTAGGTATTGGTACCTTAAGTCCTGAGGCTAGGCTGGAAGTGAATGGCAATTTCTCTGTGATAAACGGCAATGTAGGCATCGGCACCAATGCTCCCGCCTACTTTTTTGATGTTACAAGACCAGGTTTTGCGCACTTTGCCGGAAATAACTCTGGCGTTATTCCCGCAAGCAGTGCTAGCGGCGGCTTATTGATTGGCTGGAATAAATCTGGTGGTGCGGCGGAAGTTAATTTTTTCAACGCATACAACAACGCCTCAACTGCGTTTATGTTCAGTCAAAAAACGGGTGCCAGTACTCTGACCGATCTTATGGTTATCAGGGGGAATGGCAACGTGGGTATTGGGGTTACAAACCCGACGGCAAAACTGGAGGTAAATGGAAGTTTTAAAGCAACAACAAAAAGTTTTCTTATTGCTCATCCGGCAAAACAAGGCATGCTTTTGGAACATGGCAGTTTAGAAGGACCGGAGCATGGGGTTTTTTACCGCGGCGAGGGGAAATTGCAGAATGGCAAAGTAATAATAGAGCTTCCCGATTATTTTGAATCACTCACTAGAAAAGAAGGGAGAACTGTTTTGATAACTCCGAAAATGGAAATGGATGACGAAACAGTGAGCGCGCTTGCCGCATCTTCCGTGAGGGATGGGGTGTTTATCGTGCGGTCAATTGGCGGCAACAACCAAAACCAAGCATTCTATTGGGAGGTAAAAGCGATACGGGCTGATGTACCTCTCATGCGGGTGGAACAGGCGCAGTAGATTCTCCATATCCTACTTTTATGAAGCGATTTAGCCATAATGCCATTATATTTCCTTTTATTGTGTCTGTAGCGGCAGGCATGATGTTGGCTTTGATTGTTTCTTCTCCTTTAAGCTCGTTAGCTTCCACTAACGAGCTTTCCGGATGGGCGTGGTCTTTGAATATCGGCTGGATCAGTTTTAATTGTCAGGACACGGGCAATTGTAGGGCATCTCAATATAGTGTGGTGGCAGAGGGAACGGGATCGGTAAAAACACTATCGGGATATGCATGGTCTCCAAATATCGGCTGGATTACTTTTAATAGTGCAGAATTGAGCGGCAGGCCTCCGGTAAGTGTGAATACGCAAAATGGTGTTGTAGATGGATGGGCGCGTGCATATTCATGCATTAACCCGGGTTGTCAAGGCTCCCCGAATGGATGGGACGGGTGGATTGATTTCAGGGGTACAAATTTTGCTGTAAAGTTTAACAAAACAACGTGCGCTCTTGAGGGCTGGACGTGGGGCGGAGGAGACGATTCTAATTTTGTAGGATGGACAGCGATTTCCGGTGATAATTTTAGAGTTAATTTGCCCGAATATTTATGCGAGTCCGCCATCCCCGCACCCGCCCCAAGCGCCCAATGCCCGACAGGACAATCATTCGGCAATCCTAAATCATTGGGAGGAGCAACTCTTAATCAAGGAGTGGTAGAAAACTTCGGATCCGGAGACCGCTTGATTATCGCTGTTCAAGGCACCAACAACGGAGTG
>JACOYX010000022.1 GCA_016181585.1 Candidatus Sungiibacteriota bacterium
TCGCATTGGCGAATCTGTAGGAGTCGTTGCCGCACAAGCCATCGGAGAACCGGGAACACAGCTTACCATGCGTACTTTCCACACCGGAGGTGTGGCGGGAGGAGGCGATATTACCAGCGGTCTTCCACGCGTAGAAGAAATCTTTGAAGTGCGCCCTCCGAAGGGAAAAGCAATCATCGCCGATGTCGCCGGAGAAGTAATGGACATCGTAGAAGTAAATCGCGAAAAGATAGTTAAAATACAAACCGAACCAGATGCGAATGCAAAACCCGCGAAACCATCCAAACGCAAGAAAAAAGGAGAGAATGTCGGTGTGGAATCCGACATCAAAGAATTTCACATTCCACCCGCTACCGGACTTTTAGTGTCCAAGGGAACAATGGTAAAAAAAGGCGATCTTCTTTCAGAGGGACACGCGGATCTTCGAGAGCTTTTCAAATTCGCCGGCAAGGATGAAGTAGAGCGCTATATTATTAAAGAAGTGCAAAAAATCTATTCCCTGCAAGGAGCGCCGATTCATGACAAGCATATTGAAGTTATTGTGCGGCAAATGTTCTCGCGCGTGCGCGTAAAAGATGCTGGCGAGACGGATCTTAACCCCAACGAAGTGGTGGAGAAACGCGACTTCCGCAAGGCAAATATTAAAACCATAAAAAACGGTAAAAAACCGGCAACCGCATTTCAAACGCTTATGGGAATCACCCGTGTAGCACTTTCCACTTCAAGTTTCCTTTCTGCGGCTTCATTCCAGGAAACCGCTCGTGTGCTCATCGATGCCGCAGTACGCGGCCGTGTGGACGAGCTTCGCGGATTGAAAGAAAATGTTATTATCGGCTGTTTGATACCCGCAGGAACAGGCTATAAAAAATAATTAACTGCCTATGCATTTTCTTGCGCGCATATTCGGAAAACTGCTTGTAAACGCCGTATTGCTCTACGGCGCAAGCACTTATTTTTCCGGACTTACGATAACCGGCGGTGCTATTTCTTTTCTGATTGCCGCATTGGTGATAACCCTGCTTAATATTTTTGTAAAACCGGTCTTTCGCTTTATCACCGCGCCGCTTGTTTGGCTTACGCTGGGGCTTTTCTTGATTGTGATCAATGTCGTCATCTTGTGGATCGCGGACATACTGCTTCCTTCGATTGAATTTGCGGACTACTACTCTCTCGTGATACTCTCAATCATTATTGGCATCGCAAACTCACTCCTGTAACAGGCGCCTTTGTAGCTAACCAGGCGACACATTAAAAAACAAAAGCTTATGGATATATCACGCATTCTCACCATTTTTCAGGTGATTGTTTCCCTGCTTCTTATCGGGGCAATTTTGCTGCAGCAGCGCGGGGAAGGCCTTTCCCAAACCTTCGGAGGTTCCGGAGGCGGCGCGTATCGCACACGCAGAGGCCTCGAGAATATTCTTTTTTGGGCAACCATCGTGCTGGCCGCACTTTTTTTGGCAAGTGCCACTGCATCCATTCTCTTATAAAAAATGAACGGTAAACCTTCTCGCATATTCCGATACTGGAAACTAATGAGTGCTAAAAAAATCCTGTATCTTCCGCGTATTTTGAGTACCGGAGAAAAAGGCATTTTTACCGCGCTCTTTTTTGTAGCACTTTTAAGCGGTGCGCTCTTTTTTGGAAAAATATATTTGCGCCTCACCGTGCCGATGCATGCAATCGGCGGCAGTTATACCGAAGGCATTCTAGGCGAACCGCGAGTTATAAACCCTTTATTCGCTTCCCGCGATGCGGAGCGGGATCTTTCGCGGCTTATTTTTTCAGGACTTTTTACCTACAACAGTGAAAGTGGTATTACCGGCGACTTGGCTGAAAAATACGAAGCAAGCGAGGATGGAAAAATTTATACCGTCACCCTCCGAAAGGATATTTTCTGGCATGATGGCACGCCGCTTACCGCAGATGATGTCGCGTTTACGATTCACACCATTCAAAATACGCAATATAAAAGCCCGCTACGTCCGAATTGGCAGGGGGTGAATATCGAGGTGCAAGATCCTCTCACGGTGCGTTTTATCCTTCGCACGCCCTATGCGCCTTTTATTGAAAACCTGACAGTGGGAATCATACCGAAGCATATTTGGGAAAAAATTACCCCCGAGAGATCGCTTTTGCACGAGCAAGCACTTTCACCGATTGGTTCCGGACCATATCGATTTAATGAAATGCGGCAAGAAAAAGATGGTACTATTTCGTGGTACCGATTGAGCCGCAACGCCAAATACCATCGTGAGGGCCCATATCTTGCCTCAATCACATTCATGTTTTATCGCAACGAAGATGATATGTTTTCCGCCGTGCGCACCGGAAAGATTGACGGCTACGGCCCCATCTCGGAAAAATTTATTACCCACATAAATAAAAATACCATGTCCGTGCATGCCGCCGAAATGCCGCGCATTTTCGGAATATTTTTCAACGATCAAAAAGCGGCGGCATTTCTTGAAAAACCGGTTCGGCAAGCAATTGAGTTTGCGCTTAACCGCGATGAAATTGCAAAGCAAGTAGTTTCCGGAGGTTCGATGCCTTTTGCGTACCCCCTGCCTGGTTTTCTCAAACTGCATGAGCAGAATGTTCCGGAGCGTGCATTTAATACTGATGAGGCAAAACGCCTGCTGAAACAAGCAGGCTGGACGGATTCGGATGAAGACGGCATTCTCGATAAAAAGACGCGTGATTCAAAAACCAAATCTCTGAGGCAAACCAGTCTCTTGTTCAACTTAAAAACATCCGACTGGCCGGATCTTGTCCGCACCGCGGAGATCATAAAGGCTGAATTGCAAGCGGTCGGCATCGGCATAACCATCGAAACGCTTCCATTTTCGGAGCTTGAAGCAAGCGTTATTCGCCCACGCGATTTTGAAATCCTCCTTTTCGGGCAAGTTTATGGACACGAACCGGATCCTTTCCCTTTCTGGCACTCTTCACAAATTAAAGATCCCGGTCTCAACGTGGCGATTTACGCCAGCAAAAAAGCGGATCGCGTACTTGAAGAAGCGAGAAAATCAAATGATCCGGCAGAACGCACCGCACAATACAAAGAATTTGAAACTATCATTGCAAACGATATTCCTGCGGTATTTTTGTACTCCCAGACATTTCTCTACCTCTTGCCAAACGATCTTCAGGGTGTCGATGTGCGGAAACTTTCTCTACCCTCTGATCGGTTTAATGAGGTACACATGTGGTTTAGGGAAACAAAGAGAGTATTTAAATAAATTAAAAATGTAAATGCCTGTCCCGTACTACTACGACACGGGATAAAAATGCGAAATGACAATGTAAAATCAAAAATATGAATAGACCTACTGATTAAAGATTTTCGTTACAAAATTTCAATTCGCGCCAAAATCGTTGAATAAATTTTGAGACGATTTTGGCCGAAATTATGAAATTGCAGTAGATTTATCTTTAATCAGTGGGTCTACTATATCCCTTCCGCCCGCCGCGGCTGGCGGAAGGGATACCATAATTTTTAATTTTCCATTTTTTAACCATGGACTCTTATCACAAAATCCTTTCTTTTCCGCAGCAGTTTTCTTGGAAACCGGAAAAAGAACACACGGCTGAAAAAGAAGTTGATGCCACAGAAACTATTGCCGTATGCGGCATGGGAGGTTCGGCGCTTGCTGGAGATATTATTCGCGCATGGCTCCGAAAAAATAATATTATCGTCCATCGGGATTTTCATCTTCCGAGCCCGCTGCCCAAGCTGGTTATCGCAATTTCTTACTCCGGCAATACGGAGGAAACACTTTCATGCGCCACCGAAGCGCGAGAGAAAAATATTCCCATCATCACTATTGCGGCCGGCGGTAAGCTTGAAGCCATAAGCCATGAGACGCAAACTCCTTTCATAAAGCTTCCAGCGAACTATCAGCCGCGCGAAGCACTGGGGTTTATGATCCGTGCGCTTGCGGAATTCATAGCGCCACGACATATAAAAGAACTCGAAGTACTTGCAAAATTCAATGGAAAAGCCAGCGCCGCCAAAGGTAAGAAACTTGCTGAAAAATTATTCGGCACCATACCGCTTATCTATACATCATCAACACTTGCCGCACTCGGATATAATTGGAAAATAAAATTGAATGAAACAGGGAAAAACCCTGCTTTTGCCGGCATTATTCCGGAGATTTTCCATAACGAAATGACCGGATTCGATATGGGAAGGAAAACGCGAAAACTTGCAAGAAACTTCAGTTTTGTTTTGCTTGAAGATACAGATGATGCGCCGGAAATCAAAAACCGCATGCGGGTATTTAAGAAATTCATGGAATCAAAAGGATTTATGGTCGCGCACGAAAAACTTGCCGGTACTTCTTTTATCGAGCGTTTCATCCGCTCAATCAACCTTGCCGATTGGACTTCTTACTTCCTCGCCCACAAATCCGGCGCCGATCCGGAAAATGTGCCATGGGTGGAAGAATTCAAGAAACTTGCCGGAAGAAGCAATTAATTTTAAAATTTTTATACATGCCTGAACACGCACCACAGCATTTCGAACAAGCATCGGAGAAAATTACGCTCTCGTTTGAAGATCGTGATCGGCTTGATAGATTATTTGGTGATATAGGAGATAATTCTCTTGACCACCCCACTTCTGAAGAAGAAACACTTATTTACGCGTGGCGCAATATGCTCAAGGAAGAAAATGGCAAAGCCGCCGTATATCTCTTGGAAAAAATTGAATCTGCTATCGCATCCGCCGGTATGGAATCTAATATGTGGCTCGCGTTGAAACAACTTTTATACTGTGCCAGTGGACATCACTCAAAAAGAATTGCAACAATACTTCTGCATGATAAGGTGAGCCTCAATTACGACCGTTCAAATAAAATTTCCGCGCTTACCCTCCTGCAGCACATCGGCACACCAGAGGTTATTGAAGATATCCTTCGTTTTGCCGAAAAAACCACACGTGCGCAATATCGTTGGAGCACTTATGAAAATGATGATCCGACTCGACTTATACGTTATGACCATACTGAAGCGCTTCAGGCAATCTTGGGAATTCTTTTACGCACAAAAAACCAAAATAGCGGCAATGCCTCGGCCATCGCACGCATCAACTATAGTCTGGCAACTTTCGGCGGTAATTCGATTAGCGATGAGGAAAAAAATAATTTACAAAGCTACGCAGTGAGTGATCAGCAAAGATTTGCGGAACGGTTTACCGCTCCGGTATTCTCGCACAGGGAAGATACTAACATTCGCGAACATCAAGAAACCCATACTGAAGATATGATGTATCGGGACAATGAAGAAGATGATCGCGAGATTGCCAATGATTACGATACACACAATTTTAAGGAAGTGGAATCTCGGCTGGAAACGGTAAAGCGGCTTCGCCATGAAATTAAAAAAGAGAGAGCAACCAAGGAAGAACCGGAGGAGGATGGTTCAAAATTTCTGCGCCGTCATTTCCTTGAATACCGTGAAGAAAATCCTTCACCACTCACCCCCACCCTCGGCATAGAAATAGAAATCCGAGAAAAAAGCGTATTTTCCGGAGAGGAATTGAAAAAGTTACATGGGACAGATGAGGACTGGAATATTGATATTTATGAGAAGAAAAAAGATAAATATAAAAAAACTGTAGCCATGGGTATACCTTATGGATACGACAAATTTTGGGAATTCGCGCATAAACCGGTAAAAAATTATCTTACTCTATCCAGGGAAGTTCAGGCATTGATTGAAATGGGACTTATCAATAAAGAATACGCGAAACACCCTCTCCATATGACCATTGGGTGGATTAGCAAAGAGGCGAAAGGAGGAGGAGATGTCTTTCTTTTGGCGCGAGCGCTTGAAGCAACCGGGTGGAGCACTACCGGTGGGAGATTATTGCGCCCTTATAAAGCAAGTGCGAACGGGTGGAATGTAAAAGGTGAAGGGGGTGTTATGGAGCGATATAGTCAAGAGATTGACCTCGATGTTCCCTATGCGGTTGAAATAAGGACGTTCCAACTCCAAAGTTTAGCCGGACTTGATCGAATGTTACGCAGTGCGTTTTTTTTGGGCGCCGCACTGCGTGCACATCTTGAAACAAAAAATAGCGGTAAATTTTTTACCCAAAATGCCATAAATACCGTAGAAGGACTTGCTATAGAAAAACTTGCTGAGGTGTGGGAATCATTTGCAATCGAATGTAGCCGCCTTTTTGATAAATTTCAGCTTAAGCACCCCGACGAGATTTGGCCCGCACCTAATAAATTCGACGATACTTACAAACAAAACACGAATCCTTTCGTCCCATTTGCTGCTCTTCTTGATGAAGCAAAAGATGACCCACAAAAAAGCCAAGGAGCCGATTTTGTCAAAAAGATACGTGCATTAGTTATTGAACATCGGACAAAAGTAAAAGAAATTATATACCCGCGCTAACTTCGATTATTGGCCGTAAATATTGGGTCTGTTGCCGAATACGCTTTCGTTCCGAAAATGATGAATTTCTAGACAAAATTGCTGAACAAACTTTGAGGCCTATCTGGAAGATATGCCAAAAAGTTTTGAAGCTATTTTGGC
>JACOYX010000010.1 GCA_016181585.1 Candidatus Sungiibacteriota bacterium
TTTCGAGGCCTATCGGCTTAGATAAGTCAAGAAATTTTGAAGCGATTTTGGCCTAAATTAAGAAATTGCAGTAGAAGTATCTTTACGCAGTAGGTCTATACTTTATTTTATCAATCGCCAAAGGGATAAGCCAGCTTAAATTATTGATGGTGTGCGAAGGCAGAGTATGCACCGGAAACCACTCCACCTTTTCCGCGTCGGCGCCTTCACTGGTTTTTGCATCACTCAAGAGACCTTTATATATAGAAGCAAATACATGAACTTGCCATGAATCTGCTCCCATATCGCCAAGATACACCCACGCATTTTTATTGATTGCCAAAGAAGACTCTTCTCGAACCTCGCGCACAATGCAATCAAAATGATCCTCTCCTTGCTCCATTTTCCCGCCGACGCCATTTAATTTTCCCGCCTGCCAATCGGGACGCAATTTATGGATCAAGAGAACCTGATCCAAAGATTCGTTGAAAATAAATCCAAGAGTATATTTTTTCATTGCTGTGTGACAAGTTTCATCCTAAGAAAATATTTAAAAAATACTTTCTAAGCGATTTTCTCCGCTTTAATCGCATTTAATATTTTTTTTAGCGCATCCATGCCTTTTGCCTCATAGAGCGACAGCGCGAAGGTGTGCTTATTTATTTTTTTCAGCGCGGCTACTTTCTCTTTTGCTTCTTTCGGCGACAGAAGATCGCACTTCGTTAAAAACACATACTCGGGTTTTTCAAGAAGCTCTTTTTTATAATTCCCCAGTTCGCGCCTTATTTTGTGGTAATCTTCAGCGGGAGAATCCGACTCCGCGGAAATACAATGAAACAATGTTTTCACCCGCTCGATATGCCGCAAAAATTTGATCCCCAAGCCCCTGCCATCCGAAGATCCCTCAATAAGCCCCGGAATATCGGCAAGAATTAATTCATAATAAACGCCAAGATTCGGCTCAAGCGTGGTAAAAGGATAATTGGCCACCTTGCTTTTTGCCCGTGTTAATTCGTTCAAGAGGCTCGATTTGCCGACATTCGGGAATCCCACAAACCCTACATCTGCAATATATTTTAATTCAAGATGCAGTTCTGACGCTTCGCCGGGAAGACCGGGCTGAAATCTTGTGGGGGTAGTATTTACCGAAGAGCGAAAAAGAAAATTGCCTTTGCCACCAATCCCTCCTTCGGCAAGAAGCACTCGCTCACCCACTTTTGCGATATCATAGGTATTTTTTGTCGCAAGATTATGGATCACCGTGCCGACCGGCACTTTCAGAACAAGATCCTTCCCGTCGTTGCCGTCCCGAAACTGGCTTCGTCCGTCCTGCCCGTTTTCTGCGGCAAATTCTTTTTTAAACCGAAATTGGCGCAAGGCGCTCAAATCGGAAATGCCTTCCGCATATACGCTTCCTCCTCTGCCGCCCGAACCGCCCACAGGCCCCAAACTCATCATGTTTTTATTGAATGCAACCGCTCCTCTGCCGCCATGCCCCGCAGAAATTTTGATGATAATGTCGTCGATAAGCATGCTCCAATCCTAGCAAACTTTTGGAAGTACGCAAAATAACCGCCCGAACAACACTCTACGGTTTCTAAAACACTACAGGTGATAAAAATCCATCCTCTTGTTTTGGTTTATATGCATAACTCTTATAGATAAAAGGTATGGAAATTAGGGCAACAATAATTTTAGCGCCCATGCCTACAAAAATCACCTGTATCAGGGTTATGCCCCCTAATTCTCCGGCAAAAGCAATGGAGAAGAAGACGATACTGTCAAGCAGTTGCCCAAAAGACGCACTCACGATAACACGAAGCCATAGCTTGCCGCCGTGGTAATACTCAAAAAGACGGCTAAAGATGCTTATGGCAAGATGTTGGGATAAAATATATGCCGAGGCGCTCGCAAGCGCCACCCGGAATGCTACATGAAAAAGCGTATTCATTGCGATATCTACATTGAGCGTATCAGGCACGCCAATAGCGCGAATAGTCAGCTGTCCCATAAAAATAAATAATATAAGACCGGCAAAGCTTATCCATATAGATTTGTATGCGACTCCCTTGCCATAGTGTTCCGTTAAAAGCATTGTCGCCGCAAACACGGTTGCATAGAAAACATTGCCAACGTTCGTAACAAACCCAAATAGAGAAATTAACTTTGCTCCGAACGTTGAAATTAAGATGATATTTATGGCAATCGCCAATATGGGCCCCGCCTTGCCAAACATCCGCAACAAACAAAGAACCGCTACAAGATCAATAATTGCCGTCACAAAAAAAATGATTTCGTTGGTCATAAATTTTTTAAAAACTTAAAAAACGAATATTTCTTTATATAATGGGACTGTTGCCGAATAGCACTTTGGCTGCAATTCCATAAATTCGGTCAAATTTTTTAAAAAATTTCTTGGCTTACCTTGCAGGTAGGCCTCGAAATTTGTTTAAAAAATTTGCCTCGAATTTCTGAAATTTCGCTTCAAAGGCTATTCGGCAACAGTCCCATAATAACCCGTATTATAGCATGTGTTTATTAAAGACAAAAACGGCCGCAACCTTAATAATAAACCCCCCGCAACTTATCTTTGACATAAAAATAGGAATATGCTATACTTAACGGGCAAAAGACAATGTGGTTCGAAAAATAGACTTGTTTACGAATACCTGTCGTAACGAAAGGTGTTCAGGAATAGGTCTTATCATAGTCGATTTTCAAAAGATCTCCTGCCGAATAATTTTTACGCTAAAAAGATTATTTCGCAGGGGATCTGGAAACACACTTATCATTTTGTATTTTAATCGCTTTAGACAAATTTAGATGACTGGTTCAATCAAAAAGCTGACAGAAAAAGGCTTTGGTTTCATCACTGCGGAGGGTCTTGAGAAAGACTTGTTCTTTCACTCAAACTCTCTTGTAGACGTTACTTTCGCGGAACTCCACGAGGGTGATACGGTATCTTTCGATACCGAGGAAACTCCAAAAGGGCTTAGTGCAACAAACGTAAAGCGTGCATAAAGCTTGTTTAACAAAAACCCCGGCATATGCCGGGGTTTTTGTTTAGGGAACTATATACAAAGTTACCCTAAATTAATTATTTTTTTATTTGGATCGTGTACATCTATTTCTTCTATTTTTATTTTTTATATTCTCACCACCTAATCGCGCGATCGCGCGATTAGGTGGTGGGTAACTTTGTATATAGTTCCCTTTATTTATGCCATAGAATCCAAATCCAAAGACTCGTCTATGCGGATATTCGCCACAAATTCAGGAACATGGCTGACAAGGATCATCGCTCCGGCATATTTATTCAGCGCTTCGGCGATGATCGGAATATGCCGAAAGTTGATATGATTCGTCGGCTCGTCCAAAATCAGGAGTCCCGGCTTTTGCAAGACGAGCCGCGCAAATGAGGCAAGCCCCTTTTGTCCCTCCGAGAGACTGCCGATTTTTATATGCATCATGTCGCCAGTAAGCAAAAAGCCTGCGGCAACCGAGCGCATGTCTTCTTCAATTCTCTGCTCCATAACAAACATCAATGCGTCAAAAACCGTATCTTCAAAGTTGAGTGTGGAAAAATCTTGGCGGTAATACCCGACCCTCACGCCATGCGCTATATGCGAATTTTTAGATTGCCCGCTCGCGATGGACTCAAGCAGTGTTGATTTTCCTATTCCATTCGGCCCTTTCAAGAGAAGGTGCTGACCTCTGCGCAAACCAATCGCCTTTTTGCGCTCTACCGCCTTGTGATTTTTAATTACCGTGAACGCGCTGATGTTCAAAATGTCGCCAATAAGCTCCGGCTGTGAGGGAATAATAAACGGCCGGATGGTTCGGTCTTCCTTGCGCACCGCCACTTTTGCCCCTTCGAGTTCCTCGGCTTTTGTCCGCATGCGTTTTGCCACCATACGCATCTGCCCGCCTTTGTGGGCAAAAAAGTTTGCTTTATCTTTATTTTCCTGTATCTCTTTGGCAAGCTGGGCATTTTTTTTATTTTCCTTTTCGATGCGTGCGGAAATTTCCCACACGACATCGAAATAATTTCCCGCATACTGTTCTACTTTTTGCGTAAAGAGATCAAGGTATAAAACTCCTTCGGTAAAGGCATTTAAAAAAACGGCATCATGGGAAATTACAATGCATGTTTTTTTATACTCCACTAAAAATTGCGTGAGATGCAAAATACCCGCGCTGTCCAAATTATTCGTCGGCTCATCAAGCAGCAGGAGATCAGGCGTTTGGATAAGGGCGGAGGCCAAAAGAAGCCGCGCCTGCTGTCCGCCGGAAAATGATTTTATAATTTTATCATGCGAAGCGCGAAGATTGACCACATCAAGCACGGCATCTATTTTCGGATCGATATCGTATACTTTTTCGTTAAAGCATTTTTCAAAAAATTCGCGTATGGTGAGATGCATTTCGCCTCTCGGAATAACCTGCCGAGCTGTAGCGATTGTAAGTCCCAATGGGATATTGATACTGCCTTCATCTGGCGTCAGGGCGCCGGTGATAAGCCGGAAAATAGTGCTTTTGCCGGCGCCGTTTTGACCCATGATAGCAACTTTTGATCCTCGGCGTACGGAAAAACTCCCATCCCGCAGTATGGGTTTATTGTATCCGTATTCAAATGAAACATCATGAAACCGTACCAATACGTCTTTTTGCGACATGCTCTCCAGAATACTTGAATTCAGGACAAATAGAAAGAGCCGCCGCAATTATTTGTCTACACCGCACCGTCAGCCAAGTTTGAGCACTTTATTAAACTAAGCTTCTTTTTTCGGCTCAAGCGTTTAATTTCCGCCTCACGGCGCCGCGCCTCGGCAAGCGTCAGACAGATTTCAGAATACACCAAAACAACCGGACGCCGTATTTTTGTATAATGCGCGCCTTGTTTCGATCCATTATGCTCAAACATCCTCCGCTCCACATTATTGGTCGAACCAACATAGAGCGTAGTGTCCGCGCATTCCACGATATATACAACGCACTGCATCTTTTTCAAACTGTTCCGCGCTTTTTTGAACAAATGTTTTTTTAAATGGGCCCGGGCTCTCTATCAATCCGGAAAGATTGAGCGGCTGTCCCCTTGCGGTTCGGCCTTCAATAACCGGACCCCCTCACTTGTACAACGCAAAACAATTAGTCTAAGTCTTTTCTTTTTTCCTCAAATTCTTTTTTGTCAATGTCCCCCCGCGCATAGCGTTCCTTGAGAATATCGAGTGCTGATTTGCTCCGAGAAACACCCGCACCGCTTTGGTGTATTATCCATTTAACAGCCATTACCACGGCGGCAATTACTAAAACCCACCAAAGAATCATAAAAATTCCGCCAAAAAAACCAAACCCCCACCCTGTGCCGTTGTTGAGTCCGTACATCATAGGATTATTGGACTGATTAGTATTTAAAGGAGACGACCATCCGCCCCACATCATTTGCATCATCGGCATCCAGCCTTGCCCCTGTGCCGGTACTGCAGCATCGGGATCGCAACCTGAAAGACGCTTGCCCAAGACGACATGAATTTGTTCTTCACCCTCCTCGCCATGCATTCGCGTCATCATTTCGTTCATGGCCGAATGAGCGCTTCCCATCATCTGCCCCATAAAGTATTCACCCATCATGCCAAAATCTTCGTCGGAAAGACTTTGACAATCAACAGTGTTTGACTGCAGCCTTTCCCAGATTTCCCGCCCCTCCGCTTCTTCCAGCACCGTGTGGTTGCCTTTCGCTTCTGTATTGTAATCCATCATTTGTGCATGGGCCGCCAATGAACCGCTAGAGAGAAAACATACTGCAATGATTGCTGTAAAAAATATTTTTTTCATGCTTATTTTATCTGCCTATATTGTTATAAAGAAATGCAAAGAGCCACATAGCCAAAAGCGCGATAATATTCCAAATAATTAACCCCGAAAGAAACGTTCCCAGCGTGAGAGTATTTTGCCAAATATCAATGCCCATATGCAAGCCATATCTCATAAATCCGGGACGAACTCCCGGAAAAAGCGCAACACCGGCAAAACAAATCACATAGACAATGCTGATCCATGCCGAAGCCACTTTGAGTAGATGTTTTGTATCCATAGTTATTGGGGAGCAAGTCTATTTTTATTAGACCTACTGCGTAAAGATTTTCGTAACGAAATTTCTTAATTTAGAGACAAAATCGTTGAATAAATTTCGAGGCCTATCGGGCTTAGATAAGCCAAGAAAGGGACATAAAAACCGCTGAAAGCGCCGGCTGAAGAAATATTCCTTTTGATGCCAGCACACCGGCCGCAAGCGGAATCGCGATCACGTTATACCCCGTAGCCCAAAAAAGATTTTGCATCATCTTTGCATAAGTAAGGCTGGAAAGACGGATAATTTTTGCGATATCGCGAGGATCGTTGCGCACCAAAATAATTCCCGCGGATTCAATCGCCACGTTCGTGCCCGCGCCAATGGCAATGCCTAGATCGGCT
The DNA here is from genome assembly GCA_016181585.1 of Candidatus Sungiibacteriota bacterium. Taxonomy (GTDB): domain Bacteria; phylum Patescibacteriota; class Minisyncoccia; order Sungbacterales; family HO2-52-23; genus JACOYX01. The sequence continues at coordinate 6,454 of JACOYX010000010.1, forward strand.
TGTGTCAGAGCCGGAGCATCGTTTACGCCATCTCCGACCATCGCGACTCTTTTTCCTTTTTCCTGCAAAGTCTTTACCTTGACCGATTTTTGATCCGGCAATACGCGTGCAAAATAAGTATCTATGCCTAATTCTTCGGCAACCCAATTTGCCACATCTTCCGCATCTCCCGTAATCATCGCCGTCTCAATACCCATGCCGCGCAAAATATTAACCGCTTCGAGCGATTCTGCGCGTATAACATCCGCAAGCGCAATCGCGCCAAGCGCCTCGCCGTTTTTTATGACCACATTAATAGTTTTGCCATGTTTTGCGGCCGCCGTTATTTTTTCCGCCAGCGGTTCGGCAAAAACCGCACCGCGCTCCTCGGCAAGCGATGTGCTGCCTACCAGCACTTCCTCTCCGCCAATCTCCGCCCGCACTCCGCGCCCCGGAATTCTCTGGAAATTTTTTACTTCAAAAAAATCAATGCCGTTCTTTTTCGCTTCTTCCATCATTGCATTTGCAAGTGGGTGCTCGGAATGGCTGTTTACCGAAGCGGCATACCGCAAAATTTCATTTTCGCTTCCCGGCAAAACGGAAATAATCCGGTCAATACCAAATTCACCCTTGGTGAGCGTTCCTGTTTTATCAAAAAGCACGATGTCAATATTGCGCGCCGCTTCAAGCGCGAGACGTTGTTTTACTAAAAAGCCGTTTCTTGCCGCCTTGGTTGTGGAAATGGAAGCCACGAGCGGAATCGCAAGCCCAAGCGCATGGGGACATGCGATTACCAGCACCGCCACCATACGATTTACGGCAAATGCCGCATCCGCAAGCGCAAGCCATATCGCCAAAGTAGTACCCCCAGCTATCACCGCAATAATGGTCAAATAAAAGGCGGCTTGATCGGAGAGCGCTTGAAGGCGAGACTTCGAACTTTGCGCTTCGGCGACAAGTCGCATAACGCCGGCAAGAAAAGTTTCATCGCCAATTTTTGTTATCATTATTTTAAGCGAACCGTCTCCGTTGATCGTGCCTGCAATCACCGCACTGCCTTCTTTTTTTGAAACAGGTTTAGACTCACCGGTAATAACGGATTCATTTACGTCCGATGTCCCGTCTTGAACCGTTCCATCAGCAGGAATCCTGCCGCCGGGTCTCACCAAAACCACATCACTTTTTTGAAGCTCCGCAAGAGAAACTGTCTCCGTCTTGCCGTTTCTCACCGCCTCGGCCTGATCAGGCAAGAGCCTCGAAAGCTCCCGCAAGGCGCTCTGCGCTCCAGACACGGCACGCATTTCAAGCCAGTGGCCGAGAAGCATAATAGTAATCAACGTCGCAAGTTCCCAGAAAAGCGCCTCCCCGCCGCCGAAAAACAAAACCGCCGCACTATAAAAATATGCCACCGAAATCGCAAGCGAAATCAGCGTCATCATGCCGGGGAGCTTTGCTTTTATTTCCCGATACGCGGAAGTAATAAACACCCACCCTCCATAAAAAAATATAATCGACGCTAGAATAAATTGCAGATATATAGCCCCACTAAACCTTGGGACAGTGTATCCAAAAATCTCTTGAAAAACATCCGAATATAGTATGAGCGGAATAGACAACGCCAAACTAACCCAAAATTTGGTTTTAAAAATGTTTAAGGAGTGCCCCGCATGTTTATTGAATTCCTTTGAAACGCGCATGAAATTTTATATTACTTGCAATCATGCCGCAAGCCAGCCGCCGTCCACATAGAATGTTGCACCCGTTATATAACTCGCCTCTTCGGACGCCAAAAACACAACCATAGCGGAAATTTCTTCCGGCTTTCCGATGCGCCGCAGGGGAATACGGGCAAGCATGGCATCCATTGCTTCTTTCGGCAATTGAGCCGCTTGCATCATAGGTGTATCAATTGCTCCAGGTCCGATGGCGTTTACATTAATACCCAGAGGCGCCCATTCGATCGCGAGCGTTTCGGTCATTCCAATTATACCCCCCTTGGATGCCGTATAGTGAGCGCCGCCCGCAATGCCAACACCTGTCTGTCCGGAAGCTACGGAAGCGATATTAATAATCCTCCCCCATTTATTGTTTGCCATTTCTTTGGCGGCTCTTTGCGCGCAAAGAAACTGTCCTTTGAGATTAACGTCCATCATCCGATCCCATTCTTCTTCGGTAATTTCAAACGCGGGCTTTGAAATATAAATACCCGCATTATTTACCAAAATATCCAGTCTTCCGAATTGCCCGATAATTTCATCAAAAACCGATTCTACTTCCTCTTTCTTGGAAACATCCATTTTAAAACAAGCCGCCTGCCCCCCTTTTGCTTTTATTTCCTCCACCACCCCTTCGCAATCATTCACATCCACATCAGTGACCGCCACTTTTGCGCCCTGCGACGCAAGTGCCAGCGCATGAGTTCTGCCCATGCCGCGCCTACCTCCCGTTACCAATGCTATTTTATTCTGTAAATCAAACATAACTGTATTGGTTCTTTAAAAAATAACCTATCCAAGCATATTGCGCAGGCGCGGAAACCGCGAACAGATGGGCAAACCAGCACACCACTGCTCCAATCCCCACACGCGCCCCGCCCGGAGAGAAGCAAACAAAAGCAAAGCACATGCATAGATAATATGCTCATCCACGATCAGCGAGTGGGGATTGGGGTACGGAAAATCAAGAATCGGGAAATAATAAAGAAGCATGAGTATCGCACCGAGAAACGAACTCAATCGCACAAAAATACCGAATATGAGCGATAGCCCAAGGAGTGTCAGCCCCCATTCGTTTACCAAATTTACAATAGGAAGCATTCCCGGACTTAACAGCCATTGATAAAATCCGGAAAATATTTTTGCACCCTTGAGATAGCCCTCCGCCGACCATGCGGGATCCATTATTTTCGTTATCCCGGCATAAAACATCATCCACCCCATCGCGACACGAAGCAAAAATAGAAATACTTTTTGTGAATAGATCATAATGATAAACAATTAAATCTATGCTAGAATTATACTATAGATTTGTCCGAGAGTGTAGTTCATAAGGTTTAAACTAAATATTAAGCACTTCATTCGTTTTTTTCGCATTTTCGTAGGTTTCAAAATATCCTTCTATTCCTTCGACTTGAGCCTTAGGAAAAACAGTCTTGCTTAACCGAGCGGCAATATCTCTAGCATCTCGCAGAGACAAATCTTGCCCGACATAAAATCCTGTATTTCTGCTGTCAAACTTAAAAACTTTAAATTTTTTCATATTTTTTGTCCTCTCCTCTCATCTTATTGCGGTACTGAAACGCAACAGGATGAAAAGAGCGCATGATTGACAAAAGCGGTATTAGTTATATAATTAAATCAATAAAATTGTCTCGCCCGCCGCGGCAGAGGCTTATTTTTTAGAACAACCCCTATATCTTATATATGGATAAACATCGCACCAAACCGGCAAACATCAAAATCTGGGACGTCATCGTCATTGGCGGAGGCCCTGCGGGCATGATGGCGGCCGGACGCGCCGCCGAAAAAGGCGCCGGCGTTTTGTTGATCGAAAAAAATGCCAAACTTGGGAAAAAACTTCTCATTACCGGCGGCGGCAGGTGCAACGTAACCAACGCAGAGCCGGACACCCGCGCCCTTTTGGCAAAATTTAAAGAAAGCCGCGAATTTCTTTTTTCCTCTTTTTCCCGATGGGGCGTACAAGAGACGCTTGATTTTTTCAATTCGCGCGGCATGCCTACAAAAATAGAAGAGGAAAAGCGCGTGTTTCCAGCCAGTGAGCGCGCGGAATCTGTATGGAGCGTATTGGTTGAATATATTAAACAAGGAAATGTGACCGTACTTTCGAACTCCCCCGCTATAGGTTTTATCAGCAAAGAAAATAAAATCGAGGCGGTGAAATTAAAAAACGGCGGGAGTATTCGCGGATCATCTTTCATCCTCGCCGCCGGAGGTAAATCCCGTCCGGAAACAGGATCCACCGGCGATGGCTTTTTGTGGTTAAAATCCCTAGGCCACAAAGTTGCCGAACCCGATCCCGTGCTTGTACCCGTAAAGATAGGCGACCCTTGGGTAAAAAAACTTCAAGGGGTAAGCCTGCAAAACATTAAACTCACCGTTCTTCAAAACAATGCAAAGCAAGAAGTCAAAAAGGGCAAACTATTATTCACTCATTTCGGGGTGAGCGGTCCAACTGTTCTCAATATGAGCAAGCAAATAGGCGAGCTCTTAAAATACGGCGAAACCGTGCTTTCCCTCGATCTTTTGCCGGCATTTGATCATGGCGCGCTCAACACAAAATTGCAAACACTGTTCCGAGAGGAAAGTAATAAAAAAATAAAAAATTCGTTAAAAATGCTTATCCCCTCCGCGATCGCTCCAATTGCCATGGATCTCTCTGGCATAAACCCCGACACCTTTTGCCATAGTATCACGAGACGCGAGCGCATCCGCCTTATTGAAACGCTTAAAAATATCCCGATGAACATCACGGGACTCCTTGGCGCTTCTAAGGCTGTGGTAACTTCGGGCGGCGTAGCGCTCACCGAAGTTGATTTTAAAACCATGCGTTCCCGCCTTTTCTCCAATCTCTATTTGATCGGCGATATTTTGGACATCAACCGCCCCTCCGGCGGCTACAGCCTCCAACTCTGCTGGACCACCGGCTTTATAGCCGGAGATTCTGCGGCAACAGAAATTTTTTAACAAGACCTGCTGATTAAATATTTTCGTCGCGAAATTTCTTAACTTTGAGATAAAATCACCGAACCCGCCGCGTCTGGCGGCCTACCGGCGCAGATACTATGCATATAATCGGTTCACTCGGCAAAAATAATACTTTTTACTTTATGCCTCATTGCCGATTATGGGTCTGTTGCCAAATACCATTTCTCCTGCAAATGATGAATTTCTGCCAAAATAGCTTCAAAACTTTTTGGCTTATCTTCCAGATAGGCCTCAAAGTTTGTTCAGCATTTTCAGAACGAAAGCGTATTCGGCAACAGACCCTTATAATCCAAAAAGTTTTGAGAAGATTTTGGCGCGAATTGAAATTGCGGCAGAATTATCATTGATAAGCAGGTCTATAGAAAGTTTGCTCATATTGAGAACAGTTGGACCGGTTACGCCAAAGCAAGTAAAGAATATTTTACCTTGATTGTTTGATCAGTTCTAAAACCTCAAGAGGGCTATGGCGAGTGAAAATGCCGGCGATATCCTTTGCAGGAATCGGCCTGAATATTGTCTGCGTAAACCGCTTAAGTTCTTCCGCGATATGAGAAGGGGCGAAAAAATACAGTTGCGTTGGCTTTAACTGCACGGAAATGGTGCGAAAAAGTTTTTCAAAATGATCCATATATTCTTTATGGATCTTTTTTTCAGCGGCACTTTCTTGTTTCCCCCGTTCATGAGGCATACCCTCGTTGTCGGAAAAATGCGGAGTCGGAATACGAAATGTTTCGATAAGCTCAAGCTGGCCATCACTTGCACGATACACACTGCCCTCTTGTTTGGCGGCAACAATAATAAGAACTATTTCATCGGTAAATTGCGGGAGTTGATGAGGAATAAGCATAATGGTCTCATATTAAAGTTTAATGTATATACCGTCAACTCGCTTAAAAAAGCGTATCATACAAAAATTTATACGCGCCTGAAGATAGATATGCCAGCGAGACATTGAAAATTATATTGCCCGCCGCAAGCGGAATCATAACTCGCCAAAAAGGATAACGGGCAATACCCGCGGAAATAGTGATAAAGTCGTTTGAAAGAGGCACCAACGAACCATAAAGCAAACAAAAGACCGGCAAAAGCTTAGGATGCTTCCCTACATATGTATACCATTGCTGAAAGATATTTTGCGCCGCTTTGGGCATAACGGCCCCTCCCGCATATCCGGCATAATACGACGTGGTATCGCCCAGCATGACGCCAACCGCGGCTGAAATTCCGAGAAGCCACGGATTCAAATCTCCCATCGCGAGAGTTATAAGCACCAGATGATAAGGAACCCCGCTAAATGTGGTAAGTCCTCCCAAAAAAGCAAGAATGAAAATAAGCGCGTAAGCATTCTTCACGCCGATAAGATCGACAACGCGCTCCGGGCTCGATAAGAAAAATAAATAGAGCGAAAGAGATATGAAAAAGATAAGGGGCAAAAGCCCCAAAAAGTATTTCAGATGGTGTGTGTTTTTCCGTCCTTTCATGGATTTAAAATGCGGATAACTTTCGCCTCTATTTCTCCACCCTTATTCAGGGACCATACAACAATAACACTGCTCCCAGCCGTGAGCGAATCACGCCCGACAATGCGCCTGCCTTCTCGTATCACGGTTTCCTGTTCAATAAAGATTGTGCGTGCTCTGTCGTCTTGATCCATTAAAACAATGCTATCAGCGTAAACTTCCACAATTTTCCCGAAATATTGGTTTTCCACCCATTGGCGTAAGTGACCAAGCCTCATACCAACAAAGAAACCGGCAATGCTGAATACAATGACTGCCAGCACAAAAATACCGGATACAAGCCATATCCGCTTGTGCTGAAGACGCGCATTGTGATTGTCCTCTGAATTACTTGGCATAGTTGACCGCTCCTTCATTTTTTAATTAAGTTTATATGGAATTAAGGAGAGCCATGAGCTTTGCCGGCGGTATTAACCGCATTTGGTCTTATAACAAAAAATGGCATCTCAATCTTATACTATTTGTCTGTGTCTCCTGAACGAAATCCGAACTTTTTACCAAAACAATCCGAGCGAGGACTAATCTGCGCGCCTCGTCCGCTCCCTTCGGTCGCGGGAGCAAAAA